>QNCQ01000146.1 GCA_003645825.1 Fidelibacterota bacterium | reverse complement strand
CGGAAGGTAATAATGCCAGTGTGATGATTACTGATGGAGTTAACGAGCTTAAGATGTTCATTGATAAAGATACTGATATAGATGGTTCGACCCCTCCAAGTGGTTTGTTTAAGGTCATGGCTGTAGTGGACCAGTTTACGTCGAGTACTCCTCCAAATGATGGTTATGACCTGATGCCATCTTTTAGAGATGACATTGAAGATATTTCTGCTGTTGCGGGTAAGGAAAGGTTACCAGAGGTATTTAAAGTTTACCAGAATTATCCAAATCCATTTAACCCGAGCACGACAATCAAGTTTGATCTTCCTGAAGATACAAGAGTTAGTGTTGTTATTTACAATATTCTTGGTAATAGAGTGAGAACGCTTGTCGATAATAAGATGTACAGGGCTGGATATCATAGTCTTGTATGGGATGGAAAAGATGATAATGGGAATAAAGTTACAAGCGGTATTTATATTTATAGGGTTCAGGCTGGCAGTAGAGTTTCTACCCGTAGAATGCTGTTGATTAAGTAAGAAAAGAAGATATAGTGTGTTGCTGTTTTTTTAATATATGAGTTGGGGGCATCTTGAGATGCCCCCATTTTTTGAGCATGAGAAGGGGATAGTGGTATGAGAAAACTTAATTACAAGGCGGTTTTGCAGATTGCAGTTCTTCTTTTCATTGTAAGCTTTGTAATAATTAATGCACTGAAACTCAAAGATGTGGATTTTGAGGCCTACTGCCCATTTGGAGGGATACTTTCTATTGGGAGCAAACTGAATCTTGGGACTCTTTCGTGTTCTATTAGTGAAGTTCAGCTTTTTATAGGGGCGGCAATACTGGTAGGGATTATACTAATCGGAAAACTTTTTTGTGGTTATTTATGTCCGATTGGCGCTCTGATTGACCTTGGTAGTAAAATAAAGTATAGAGTGGATGTAAAAGTTGGGCACTGGTTGGACAGGTTGTTGAGAGTTGGGAAATATGCTTTACTTTTCTTTACTGCCTATTTTACTGTGACTTCAAGCGAGTTATGGTGTAGAAAATATGACCCCTATTTTGCTCTGGTTACGGGTTTCGGTCCAGATACAATCTTTCTATGGAGTTTTCTTGCTGTAATATGTGTAATTATTGTGTCTATCTTCTTGGTAAATTTTTTTTGGTGTAAATACCTGTGCCCTATGGGAGCTCTATCGAATATTTTCCAGAATTCTATTATAACGATCCCTTTGATTGCTATTTATATAATCCTTAGAGTAGCAGGAGTAAATATAAGTGTTTTATGGCTTATACTTGCTCTTTGTGTTACTGGGGCACTTACTGAGATTCTGCGGTTTAAATTTTACTCCCTCAGTCCGTTTAAAGTTGTTGTTGACAAAAATGTCTGTACTGAATGCGCTGTGTGTTCCAGATCCTGCCCTCAGGGTATTAATGTCGTGGAGTATACCAAGGTGACTCATCCAGATTGTACTCTGTGTCTTGAATGTTTGAGGAATTGTCCTGTTGAAGATACGGTGAAAGTTTCTCGTTTCAGCAACACTTATTTAATGCCTGCAGTGCTGGTAATACTTGTTGTAGGTGGTCTGGTTACCTCGTCTTTTTACAAAATACCTACAGTTTCGAAAAAGTGGGGAAACTATGAGACGGCAGAAAATATAAAAAAGGTGACTCTTACCGACTTACGGTCTGTAAAGTGTTATGGCAGTGCAATGTCACTGTACAGAAAGATCAAAAGAAAGAATGGCATTGTTGGAGTAGATGCATACGCATCTGAGCATGAGGTGGTGATTTACTATGATGGAGATAAGGTTGATGAAGAGTATGTAAAGAAGGCTGTTTTTACCCCTGGCAAATATAAGTTGAAAAAGTTTGATGATTATAAGCCGGAAAAGCTTGAGGTTTTTGAAGTGGGGATAAGAGGAGCTGATGACCTCTATGATTACGTGGATGTTTATAGGTTGTTGAAAGAGAATCCTTATGTGTGTGGTTTTGAAACTCATTTCGGGGAGCCGGTAAAGTTTCTGATTTATTGTGAACTTGGAAAGGTTAGCCCTGAAGAGATAAAGGAACTGGTTGAAAAAGATTATTATATCTATGAAAGGGAAGGTGAGAGAAAAAAGGTTAAGGTTAATTTTGAGTGCGATGGAGAAGTAAGCCGCGTGGATACGGTAGATTATGTCACTTTTAGAAAAAGGCTTTTTGTAGAAACAGATATAAAGTTTAATAATTTTGAGACCTATTCTCCTGAGAGTCTTGATACTCTTGAGATATCCTTCCCGGATGCAGAGAATATTTTTATTAGAAGGAAACTAAAATACCTTGCAAGTCATATTTCTGAATTAGATGGCGTTGTGAGATTAAGGACTGCTTTTAGTGATAGTTCAGTGTTACAGATTTTTTACGATCCTTCTCAAGTAAACATAGATGCAATTTTTGAAAAGCTGGGAGATGATTCGATAAATGTACTTTATTCTAACGGGACCAAAAAAAGGATGCCAAACCCGTTTAATTTCAAGAGATGATTGCTATGAAAAAATTCTTTATCGTTTTTCTTCTTTTTGTTTCGTGCATATTAGCTAATGGTAGAGGTGTGATAAAAGGCTATGTATTTGATGAAGAAGGAAGACCCCTTGTTGGAGCGAATGTTTTTGTGCGAGATCTTTATACTGGGGTTGCTACGGATGAAAGAGGCTTTTATAGAATTGAGCTAAAACCCGGGAAATATATGCTTGAGGTTTCTTTTATCGGTTATGAAAAGGTCGAAGAGAAAATAGAGGTGAAGCAGGGGAGAGAGCTGGAGAAGATCTTTAGATTGAAGAGTATGGCCTATAAAATAGGTGAAATTGTGGTCGTAGCTGAAAGTGAGCTACTGCCCAAGGATGGAGAGACAGAGACTACGATTGACGCTGGTGAGATAGAGCATATGCAGGCTTTGAGCTTGAATGATGCGTTGAAGCTTGTTCCCGGCCAGAAGTTTGAAAATCCTACCCTTGCCTCTGCTAAATTTGTAAAAGTAAGAGCAAGTACCGTTGATGATTATGCTGAGAAAAATCTTACCTTTGGAACCCAGGTTGTGATTGACGGTATACCCGTTTCCAACAATGCTAATCTCCAGGTGGATACGAGGGTGGACGTTCCGGGTGTGCAGAGAACCTCAGCCGGGTACGGTGTTGATTTGAGGAATATTCCTGCTGATAATATAGAGGAAATAGAGGTCATAAGGGGAATCCCATCTGCGAGATATGGAGATATGGTTTCGGGAGTTATTAAAGTCAAAACCAAAGAGAGACCTCTTCCTCCCAGATTGAAATGTAAATACAATTTCAGAAATCAAGAGTTGAACATAGGTGGAAATTTCAGGGTGAAAAAAGGGATTTTAGGGTACAACGTTAACTATGCTCGAACGATAAGAGATGTTAGGATACCGAATGATTTTTACTATAGGATTGCAGGGCAACTTTTTATGAAAAGTAGATTTTTGAATAACTTGCTAAACCTGAAGAATACAATCTACTATACAAGAGCCTTCGACGAGCAGGGACTAAGGAAAGGTGATCTTTTACTAACTGAGAGATATAACAGGGATTATTTTATCAGATATTCCAGCAATTTGAATTTTATTTCGTCACTGACGTCAAAATTTAAGATGGATTTTGCTCTGTCTTTAAATAGGCAAAATTCCTATAGCAAGAGATTAATAAGCATTGACCATACCTATATCACGGATAGAATGGTGGAAGGGGTTCAAGAGGGAGAATTTATACAAAGTTATATATCACGGTTGTGGGTGAAGGGGCGTGCATGGAATTTATACCTGAATGCTGAGTATGAAAAAGTTTTTAGAACAGGCAAAATAGGGCATGATATTTATACAGGGGTTAATTATCGTTGGGAATTTAACAATGGTCAGGGGCGGATTTTTGATCCCATGTACCCACCTTCTATAACTTCTGCTAAAAGGGAACGCCCCAGAAGTTACGAGGAGGTTCCTGATCTAAAACTGATGAGTTTTTATTTTGAAGACAGACTGAAAGGTAAGTTACTTTTTGCTTTTGTGGCTAATTTGGGTTTTCGTTACGAGTTATATGGTACTAGTAGAGAGTACCAAAAATTTGGGGCTTTTTTCAACCCGAGGTTTAATGGCGTCGTAAAGCTGAGTGAAAATACTCAAATTAGGTTTGGATATGGAAAAACATCGAAGTCACCGCCAGCGAGTGTTCTTTTCCCTTCGAAGCTTTATTATGATCTTGATGATATAAACCGCTATACTAAGGACGAAGCTTCCAGACTTGTGGTAGTTTCTACTTATATTTTTGAGAAAGATAATCCTGAGTTGAAGGGGTATACCCAGCTAAAAAAGGAAATAGGCTTTGATAAAAAAGTGGGTTCTGTTGGAATTTCGATAACCGGGTACATAAATGAGACAAAAGGAGGATATGTTCCAACCAGGGTAGTCCCTATTTCCCTGAGGAGGTATGATTATCCTGCCTGGCCGGATACTTCAGGAAGGGTAGTAACTGATACAGTATACGATTCCTATGCAATATATGAGAATTCACAGGATATAGAATCTCGTGGAATTGAATTCTCACTGCAAACCAGGTCTTTGACCAGACTGGGTGCAAGAGTAAGGATAGAGGGGGCTTATAATTATACCTGTAGCCGTGCAAAAGGGTATGATTACTCCAGCTCTTATAGGTTTTATGAAACTACAGGTCAATTTATAAAGCCATTCTGGAAAAATGTAACCATGGAGGTTGAAGACTTTATTATTAAATACAGATTTGATTTTACGATTAGAGAGCTGGGAGCATGGGTGACCATGGAAGCTCAACAAATAGTTTTCGAGAAAGATAGATATGTAGGTCTTGGTGATTCTATAGCTGTGGGTTATATAGATGCAATGGGGCAGGTGGTATTTTTTGATAATCCGGAAGAGGTGATGGAAGATAAAAGTTTTATACGGTCATATCCATCTTGGTGGTGGAATGAGGAGTGTCGAAAAGGGATATTTTTGTTTAATCTTCGTGTAAGCAAATCTCTGTATGAAGGTGCAGAGTTTTCGTTTTTTGTGAACAATATATTTAATTACAGACCTCTTTATATGAGAAAGCGAGTTTCGCCGGGCACCAAATCGTATGTGAGGTTGAATCCCGAATTGTTTTTTGGTGTTGAGTTTAGTACGAAATTGGGGAAGTTTAAGTGTGTTTATAATATATTTCAATTTCGCTAGTGTTTCATTTTTGATTTTATAATAGTTGTGAAGAAAAGCTTATTCCCCCAGACTCTTTGAGGCTGTAATTTGTAGTATTTGCACAGG
>QNCQ01000145.1 GCA_003645825.1 Fidelibacterota bacterium | reverse complement strand
GGGAAAAAGAGTTGCATAGAAGATTATCCAACACTATTATGAGGTCTACGTTGAACAAGAATTATAAGGGAAAGGGTAGGTGTTCAGGATCAGTATACGTGTGCGATAGGAGGGCTGTTACACCTCTTGATAGAGAAGAGCGGGAAAGTGGTGCCAGGTCCAATTCCGCTTGGTAGAGAGAGGATGAGAGAGTTTAGGAACCATCTGATGCTGTTTTATACAGGATTGCAGAGGTATGCAAATGAAGTGCTGGAAGAGCAGATTGAAAATATTAAGAGAGAAAGGATTAACGATAAGTTGAAAATTTTATATGAGTTAGTCAGTCAGGGTATTGAGGTACTTACCAATGGGAATAGTATCCTTGACTTTGGTGATTTGTTGAATACGGCCTGGGAGATAAAAAGAACTCTATCCAGTAAAATAACGAACCCCAGGATAGATGAATGGTATGAGAGGGCTAAAAGGGCGGGAGCGATTGGAGGAAAACTTTTAGGTGCAGGGGGTGGTGGATTTTTGCTTCTGTTCGTGCCTCCTGAGAAAAGAACGTTTGTAAGGAACGCACTGTCCAATTTGAGAGAAGTGAATTTTGATTTTGAGTATGATGGTTCAAGGATAATATTTTATAATCCTTCGTGAGGAGGTGGTCATGAAAATTTCGGTGATTATGTATGATGGAGGATATAGAGAGAGGTTTCACATAATTGATTGTTTGAATAATCAGACGATTGATAAGGATATGTATGAGATATTATGGGTGGAGCATTTTGATAAGGTGAAGCCGGAGCTGGAGAGGAAAGAAAATGTAAAGATAATAAAGCTTAACCGTAAGCCGCCATTGTTCATTTCGTATTGCTGGAATGAAGGGATAAAAAGGAGTACAGGTGACCTATTAGTCTTGATTGATGGAGATGTTTATATTGACAACTATTTTCTTGAGACTATTCTTGAAGATCATGTAAAGAATGAAGAGTTGGTCATGTATTTCTACAGATTTGAGGAGCCAAAGCCTCTCGTTCCCCCCAGGAAGTTGAAGCCGATTGATCCGGAATATTTAAAGAAAGTGTGCAGGTTGACTAATCCTGTTAATTACGGTGGGTGTTTGACGGTAAGAAAGAAGTGGTTGCTCGAGGTTAATGGGTATGAGCAGTTTGAGTGTTTTGCTGGCGATGTGTATGCGGGAGGTAAAGAGTTATATACGAGGTTTAAGAATCTTGGGTTGCACGTTAAATGGAATCCTAAGGTGATGTTGTATCATCCATGGCATCCGGTTTCTTATGGTCCGTATGGTCATAGTCTTGAAAAGGGCTCTTTTAATTTTAAGTCGCAGCATGAAGTCATAAGGCGGAGGGAGTTGTCTCTTGAAACTCTGCCTTACAAGGGTATTGATCCCAAGTATGACAGGGAACCTGAATGGTGGGATGATTGGGTGAGGAAACATAGGGCGAGTGATGGGGAAAAGGGGGGAGGAAAGAAGAACCTTATTGCGAAAACTCGGGGGTTTTTCAGTAGAATTCTGGGGAGAGCATGAGCGGTGATGTGGAGTATTTTATCTCTGTGGTAATTTGTACGCACAACAGGGCCAAGTTTCTCAGAAAAGTTATTGACAGTCTTGTGAGGCAAAGCCTATCAAAGGAGAGGTATGAGATAATTGTCGTTGACAATAATTCTACAGATAACACTAGGGAGGTAGTGAATAGCTACAGTAATGTTCCGAACATAAGGTATGTGAGAGAAACGAAGGTAGGATTGTCACACGCGAGGAATGCGGGTATAAAGCACTCAAGAGGGAATATAATTGCTTTTATTGATGATGATGCTATAGCAACCGAAAGGTGGCTGGAGAATGTATTGCGCGTTTATACTACTGTGACACCACAGCCAGGAATAGTTGGAGGGGAGGTTTTACCCATATGGAGTAGAAAAAAGCCAGTTTGGATGAATGACAGATTAGAAAGGGGATTGTCGATAGTAAAGTGGTCCAATAGAGGATTCTTTATTACGAAAAATGAGTGGCTTGTAGGAGCGAATGTTTGTTACTTGAAAAAGGTGCTGGAAGAATGTGGGGGGTTTGATACTCAGCTTGGAAGGAAGGGGAAGAAATTACTATCGATGGAAGAGAATCTGTTAAAAGAGAGGGCTGAACAGAAAGGTTATAGGTGCTATTATGAGCCTTCAGTAAGGGTATATCATTATATACCACCGGAAAGGTTGGAGAAGGGATGGTTTCTTAAAAGGAATTTTTACCAGGGGATTTCTGAGGCTATTCTTCGTGTTAAGAATGAAAAGCTGGGAAAGAGAAAGATATTGAAGATTATCGCGTTTAACGCGAAGAATACTTTTCTTAATTGTAAGAATTTTCTTTCACTAATTTTGCCTACTGATAATCCAGATAGGTTTTTCAGGAAGTATTTTCATTATTCCAGGGTGGGATTGATAGTGGGTTTGATACGTAAACTATGAAGCCATTGCTGGTGTAGTTTAGGGTGGAAGTGAGTGTATAAGGTAGCCATAGTTACAAGAGTGTTGTGCCACAGCAGTGAGTATGGAAGTTTTAGGTACCTCAGAAGCATTATAGATTTTTTTAAACTAAATGGTTTCAAGATAGTATATGTGTATGTTGGAAGAACATGTGGTTCCAATTTGGGTGAATTTTCGAGGGTCTACCGGGAGTGTGGGGTCAGTGCTATAGAGGCCTTTCTACCGGTTTATAGTTATATAGCCTGCGGTTTGCTAAATGGGATTGTAAAAGTTGGGAGATTTCTCAGATGCAAATGTGTGGATAGGGTGGTGGAGTTTCTTGTTGGTATTGCGTCGCAGAGCGGTATAGAGTGTGGCGATCGCAGGGTATTGAATAGGCGTGAGATAGATTTTGTGAAGAGAGTAATCAGAAAACATAAGCCTCAAATTGTTGTTGCTGATCATACATGGATGGCCGATATATTTGATCCAGATTTTCCCGAGTGTTTGAAGGTTATATTGACGCATGATATTTTATTTGAGAGAAAAGGATCGTTCCGGAGTATGGATATGGAATCTGACTGTGAAGTTTGGGATAAGGATTTTGAAAAAGCTCTGCTTCAGAAGGGAGACGTCATAGTGACTATTCAAGACCACGAGAGGCAGGTTGTGAAGAAATTGTTGCCTGAAAAGAAGGTCATAAGTATACCGTGTCCTGTGGATGTGAAACTGGTAAAAGGAAAACCAAAAAAGGATAATATAGTTATTTTTGTTGGCAGCAATGCTGATCACAATGTTATAAGCCTCAAATGGTATCTCGGAGAGGTTTGGCCAAAGGTAGTGGAGAGAATTCCTGATGCATTGATGTATGTTATCGGCAGCATTGGTAGCAAGAGAATTTTTCAGAATTGGGGTGATAAGACGGTAAAGTTCCTGGGATATGTTGATGATATCGATAGTTATTATGAGATGTCGAAAGTTGCTGTTATCCCATCTATTGTGGGTAGCGGTCTTAAGATAAAACTTGTGGAAGCCCTTTCGTACGGGGTTCCCTGTGTTGCAAGTGAGAACGCTCTTGTTGGAGTGGAAGAGCTTAAAGATGGGGTTGTACTCTGTGCCAGAGATAGCAAACAGTTTGCAGGATGTGTTGTTGATTTACTGCTTGATGAGGAGTTGGCGGATAGGTTAAAGCAGAATTCAATTGATTATGTTAGAAAGAATCTAGCGCGAGAGGTAGTTTTTAATCCCTTGAGAGAAGTTATTAGTGATTACTTGGGAGTTGGGGGAAAGAGTAATGGCTGAGAGGGAGTTGTTGTGTATTTATCCGTGGATGGCTATAAGCCAGGAATCTCCTGGTAATCGTTTGAGTGTATGCTGTTGGTCCAAAGTAAATATCAAAAATGTTGAGAAAAGAAGTCTGGAGGAGATATGGAACGGTCCTGAGTATAGGTATTTGCGGCAGAAAATGTTGGAGGGGGATATTGAGAAGATATGTAAAGATACCTGCCCTTTTGTTGTCAATGGCAAATATGTTGCGAAGCCGGATCGTATAGATGGGATAGGTAGGGAATATGTTGAGAACAAAAGATTGATGTGGAAAGAAATAGAGAGTGGGAAAGTGGTGATTTCTAGTAAGCCGACTTATGTGAAGTTATATCCGACGAATAGATGTAATCTTAGCTGTATAATGTGTAGACAGGGGAATGTGAAGTCTGAACATATTTTTGATAAAATGATGAATGAAATACGAGGATGGTTTAAGTACATGGATAGGATAGAGTTTGTCGGAGGTGAGCCTCTTTTATCCAAAGAGGTAATTGAGTTTGTAAAGGAATTTGATCCTGCGGAGTATCCAGATTTGAAGATACATATAATAACAAATGGTATCTTGTTGAATAAGAACATAATTGATATGATGGATGGAAAATTCAGGAGTCTGTCTATTTCAGTAGATGGTGCCAGCAAGGAGGTTTACGAAAGTATAAGAGTAGGAGGCAAATGGGAAGTGTTGATGAAAAATATGAGTTATCTGGCGGAGAAGGTTAGAGGCAAAGATGTGGAGGTTAAGATTTTAACTGTGGTGATGAAAAGAAATATCGATGATTTGTTTAATATTGCAGTAATGGCAAAGAATTTTGGGTTTAGCGTGGGTTACCAGCCCATAAGTGGTATCTGGCATGGGCAGAGTATAGAGCGCAGAAGAGATATTATTAGAGCAATTAGGCAGCTGAAGAAAGCTCAGAAGTATTATCCAGAGGGGGTATATGTTAATTCTGCGATTTCTGATTTAAGTCGGAAATTAGATGGTGGAGGGTCGCTGTTAAAGAAGGTTTTTAATAGGGTTGTGAGCATTGGGGGTAAGTGGTTATGAGGAATGTTTTAATACTTGGATCTGGTCGAAGTGGAACAAGTATGGTTGCCGGGACCCTTGCCAGTGCTGGTTATTTTATGGGGGATAGGTTATATCCTCCTCGCCATAGTAATCCAAAAGGTTTTTTTGAGGACCCCGAGATAAACGGTATAAATGAAAAATTAATTTCCCTTGTAACTCCTAACAGACCGCCTATAATAGGTAAGTATTTTTTTAGAACACGGCCGGTTTATGGTCAGAGGTGGTTGTCGTGTGTTCCTCTAAGTGTGAGATGGAAGGTGACTCGTGAAATTGAAGAAAGGATTAGAAGGCTGATTTCTAAAGAACCTTACTGCTTTAAAGACCCGAGATTTTCATATACTTTGCCAGTGTGGAAACCTTTCCTGAAGAATTGTTGTTACATATGTGTTTTTAGAGATCCAGCAACGACGGTGAATAGTATAATAAAGGAGTGTAGTGAAGTTGAATATCTGTTCAGTTTGAAGATCAATAAGAAGATTGCGCTGAAAGTCTGGGAGTTGATGTACACCCACATTTTGGAGTATCATATTAAGGAAGGGGATTGGTTGTTCATTCATTATGATCAGGTT
>QNCQ01000144.1 GCA_003645825.1 Fidelibacterota bacterium | reverse complement strand
GGTCAACAGATAAAAGATTTAGAAGAAACGATAAACAAAGTACCCGCAGATACAATTGTCGTGGGAACTCCTATAGATCTGACCAGGATAATAAAAGTTAACAAGCCGGCTGTTCGTGTAAAATACGAACTTCAGGAAATCGGTAAACCCGACCTGGAAGATATCCTAACAGAGTTCACGAAAAAAATAAGGTAGAGTAGCAAGAATAGAAGTTCAATGAAAAAAACAATTGTTGTAGCGCTGGGTGGAAATGCTATCTCTCCCGAAGGGAGGAGTGATTCTATAGAAAATCAATTCAAGATAACAATGCAGACCGCTCATGCCCTTACCGGTCTTGTTAAGAAAGGATATAACCTGGTTATAACCCACGGCAATGGGCCTCAAGTAGGAAACGCTCTTCTCAGAGTTGAGCTCTCTAAGGGCAAGGTGCCAGACCTTCCTCTCTACATTTGCGTGGCCGACGTCCAGGGTGGAATGGGATTTATGATAGAACAATGTCTGATCAACGCATTTAAACTGAAGGGAATCAAAAAACCGATAGCCACACTCATCACACAGGTACTGGTAGATAAAAATGACCCTTCATTTATAAATCCAACAAAGTTTGTGGGTAAATTTTATACAAAAGAAGAGGTAGATTATTACATTAAAAACTTCGGCTGGAGAGTCAAAGAGGTCAACGGAAAAGGTTGGAGAAGAGTCGTTCCCTCCCCCATGCCTCTCGGAATTATTAACAAAGAAGCAATAAAAGAACTTCTCAGGAAAGATTTTGTGGTCATAGCCGTGGGTGGGGGAGGAATCCCTGTATACATAGACAAAAAGGGCATGATACATGGAGTGGATGCCGTAATAGACAAAGATATTGCTTCCGCTGTCCTTGCCCGCGACATCGAAGCAGATGAGTTTTTAATTCTGACCGGCGAAGAAAAAATCTATCTCAACTACGGAGAAATAAACCAGAAACCTCTTCATAGAGTCACCGCAGATGAACTTGAGAAATACTATCACGAAAAACATTTTCCCCCTGGGTCAATGGGACCAAAAGTACAAGCTGTTCTGTACTTTCTCAAGCATAAAGGCAAAAAAGCTATTATCACCTCAGTAGAAAATGCCAGAGAAGGCTTGAATGAATCAAGGGCAACTATTATATTTCCTGATTGACTTCGGGAGGTATTAGAAAATGGATAGAACTCTGGCTATCCTTAAACCAGACTGTACCCGTAGAAAACTCACAGGAAAGGCGATCGACTTTATTCTTGAAAAAGGGTTCAAAATAAAAGCGATCAGAACCCTAACCTTAAAAAAAGAAGAAGCGGAGGCATTTTACGCAGTGCATCGAGGGAAACCCTTTTTCAATGACCTGACAAGTTATATGACCTCCGGTCCTATCTTCGCTATGGTACTGGAAAAACAAAACTGCGTGGAAGACTTCCGAAAAGTAATTGGACATACAGACCCGAAAAAGGCAGAAAATGGGACATTACGAAAACTATACGGCATAAACATTCAGGAAAATTTCGTACACGGCTCAGATTCTGAAGAAAATGCAAATAAAGAGATTGCTTTTTTCTTCCCCCTGATTGAAATTATAACATGAAATATGACTCAGGGGGATAAAAATGAAACGTTTACTTTTTTTATCAGGGGTAGTATTAATCGTAATTCTACTTGCGCTTTCATGTGCGAAAAAAGAGGTAATTCCAGGACTCGTAGGTGAACCAATACACCTTGCAGCGATGATAGAATCACCATCAGATACGGTTGGTTGTACTTTTAAGTGGTCTTTCATCTCCAAACCTGAAAATAGCAATCTCGATGTCTTGTCTTTTCAGCCAACGAGTAGAAACTTCAACATTTATTTTATACCTGATGTTCCAGGAGAGTATGTTGTTCAAAACATAATCTATGACCCATCCGGAAGAGAAAAAAAGAAAAACATATTCACCTGCCAGGTATCACTCGACACCACCTCTGTCACTGCACCAGAAGAAACAACAATGGTAGAAAGACAACTCAGAACCGCCCCGGAGAAACCTGAGGAAAAGGCTCTCGAAAAAGCGCCTCCGGCAAAAATTGTGTACGAAGAAAAAACCTTACCGCTAGAAAAAGAGAAAAAGTTAACAAAGGCCATCCCAAAAGTCCCTGGAAAATACACAATCCAGCTTTCTTCGTGGAGAACCTATAAAGGGGCAGAAAAAGCCCTGAAGCTGGTCAAAAAGAAAGGAATCGACGCCTATATCCAGAAGGTTTACATACCGGAGTTGAAAGGTACCTGGTATAGAGTGAGGACAGGAGCATTCAGCACTTATAGAGAAGCCAAGGAGGCTTTACCTCAGTTAAAGAAAATCCTTAGAAGCAAAGATCTATGGATCGACTACATGAGGAAGGACCAATAAACTTTCGGAGGTGAGATATGATCAAACTATACTTTGACATCAGAGATATCTTCAGGGTACCGAGGCTATCCCTGAGTGGGAAAAAAATATGGGTGAATCTTATAGGGCTTATAGCAGGGTATGCAGTATATCTGATCCTGAGCTATGTTGCCCTTCTGGCAAATGGCCAACCCCTATCTGAAATCTGGCAAACTCATTATTTCTTTCCATGTCTTTTTGCGGTAAATATTGCCATACAATGGTATGCCTGGTTAATTTACGCAATTGGTATAGCTGCATGGGTACTCATATTCTTGCTCACTTCAACTGCGGTCTCCAGAATTACCTATAAACAGTTAAAAGGTGACGAATTCTTCTCCTCCGGCGATAGTTTCCGCTTTGTGAAAAAGCACTGGACAGCTCCTATCATGGGACCTATTTCTGTAATTCTAATAATAGCATTCTTTATAGTCTTGGCTATTATCGCTGCATGGATCGCAAAATGGCCTGTGCTTGACATTCTGTTTCTTGGATTGCCCTATCTTCTTTATTTCATAGTAGCTGTCTTTGTGGTCTACACTGCAGTTGTACTTATTGTGTCCTTATTGCTCTCCCCATCAATTGTAGCTACAGCTGAAGAAGACACTATGGAAACTGTATTCCAGAGTTATTCCACTCTGTGGGCTCAACCCTGGAGGCTTGTGATTTATGAAGCACTCGTGGGAGTTTTGACAGCGGTAGCCACATTTATTTACGGCTACGCTATGATATTCGGCTATAGGCTAATAAACCTCGTCTTTGGACAGAAATGGCTAATGGATGGAAAAATAAGTAAGATAATGGAAGCTGCCACATCCTATATTTTTGGAATCCATTCTCCTCTAACACCTTTTATTTCTCGTTTCTTTAAGGTGTACACACCTTCTTCATTGGGGATAACCTCAACTGCCCCACTGAGCACTACAGAAACTATAACAGCAGTACTCGTCTGTATATTTCTATTTGTGATTGCAGGCACAGTAGTATCCTATGCTCTCACGAATTTCACAGTTGGTCAAACTCTTATCTACGTAATTCTGAGAAAGAAAAAAGATGACGAAAATCTGATAGAAAGAAAAGATGAAGACGAACTCGAGGAAGAGGAAGAAGAGGAAGAAGAAAAGGAAGAGATAAAAGAAGAAAAATCTGAGGAAAAGAAAGAGGAAGAAAAGAAAAATACTGACGAAGGTAAAGAAGAAAAAAGGGGGAAGTAAAAGGGGGAAATTTTCCGATTTACTAAAAGGGGTGCTTTTGCGAAAGCACCCCTTTTAATTTGAAATCAAATCCAAGGGTTGCGTTAACTATGATCGGGTAGAACAAATCCGAAATCCCAGAAAATAGAAACTGAGCGAATTCTAGTGTAATAACCCAGCTTTCTTACCCGAATTTCGAACCAAAGAAAGAAAGCAGGGAATTTTATCTACTCTAAAAAAGCCGATATTTAAGTTTCCCACCCCTTTTATCATTTAAACCTTCCAAATCACCTCAATCCCTGTGTCCTCTAGTTTAAACAAAAATCTATTACTCACCCTAAGAAGGTGATTTGTTTTCTCTTAAAAAAAGAAATAAATTTAAATTTTGAAAACTAAGGAGAGGGCAAGAATGATTAAGATAGCATCAATTGACGAGATTAAGAGTGGTAAAGTCTCTGATATCTATTTTATTAGAACTGAGAAGATATTGAGAAGTAAGAGAATAGATAAGAATGTTGTAGCCGAATTTTCCGCTAAATCGTTACCCGGTGGAATTCCATGGGCAGTATTTTCGGGGTTGTCAGATGTACTGGATTTGCTAAAAGATATTCCTGTTGATGTTGAAGCCATTCCAGAGGGGAGTATTTTTACATCGGACGTTCCTGTAATGACAATATCTGGGAAATATCTTGATTTTGGAAAATTTGAAACAACAATACTTGGCCTGATCTGCCAGGCATCCGGGATAGCTACCCAGGCTGCAAGATTTTCCGTAGCTGCTAAAGGACGCCCTATTTTATCTTTTGGTACGAGGCGAATGCATCCATCAATATGTGCTGTGATTGACCGCAATGCTTACATTGGGGGATGTTCGGGTATCTCCACTGTCTTTTCAGGTGAGGTACTTGGGCTGGAACCGTCTGGTACAGTCCCCCACTCGCTGATATTGCTTTTTGGCGATACTGTAGAAGCTATCAAAGCTTTTGACGACGTAATTCCAGGTAATGTGCCGAGAATTGCACTGATTGATACTTTCAACGATGAGAAATTTGAGGCCGTTAGGGTTGCTGAAGCAATGGGAGAATCCCTTTATGGAGTGAGGCTGGATACTCCTGCATCACGCCGTGGGAACTTCAAGAAAATCCTGCGTGAAGTAAGATGGGAACTGGATGTCAGGGGTTACAAGAATGTGAAAATAATAGTATCGGGAGGTCTTGATATTGAAGATGTCAAAGAACTTAATGATTATGTGGATTCTTACGGTGTTGGTACCAGCATTAGTAATGCTAGAGTTGTTGATTTTTCTATGGATATAGTAGAGATTGAAGGTAAAAAGATTGCAAAAAGAGGAAAGATGTCGGGTAAAAAGGATGTTTACGTTGGCAACTCACCGCTTGATATAGAAGTAGTTTATAAAGGGATGCTTCCCACAGCCGAAGATTATAGAAAGTTGACAAGAAAATATATGGAAAAAGGGAAGATAGTTACTGATATCCCTGATGATTTTGAGATTAGGAGGTATGTACTCTCTCAATTGAGGGAACTTGAGGTTTAGATAAATGAGAGATAATGTTTATAGAATTTTTGATCATGTCTCTGATCTGGGACTTGAAATTTATGGAAGCACTTTGCCGGAACTTTTTGAAAACGCAGGATTTGCTCTTTTTGACCTTATTTCTGATGTTGGCAACGTGAGAGCAAAAATAAGCCACCCTATTTGTGTAAAAGGAGAGAGCCTCGATCTATTACTTAGAGATTGGCTTGGAGAGTTACTGTATCTTTTTTCAGTAGAGGGGTTGCTTTTTAGCACTTTTAATGTAGAGAAGATTGATGGTAATTTCTTTCAGGCTACGGTAAAG
>QNCQ01000143.1 GCA_003645825.1 Fidelibacterota bacterium | reverse complement strand
GGTCAGTATTGAAGATGAAATGAAGGGCTCTTATCTGGATTATTCAATGTCCGTGATAGTGGCAAGAGCCCTGCCGGATGTTCGAGATGGTCTGAAGCCTGTACAGCGAAGAATTCTCTATGGTATGTCGGAGCTTGGACTTACCTATAATAGAGCTACGAGAAAATGTGCAAGGATAGTTGGAGAAGTCCTTGGTAAGTATCATCCCCATGGGGATTCCGCAGTTTATGATGCTCTTGTGAGAATGGCTCAAGATTTCACAATGAGGTATCCTTTAATCGATGGGCAAGGTAATTTCGGTTCTGTTGATGGTGACAGCCCTGCTGCAATGAGGTATACCGAAGCCAGGATGAGCAGAATAGCTGGTGAACTGCTCCGCGATATAGATAAAAATACGGTTGATTTTATTCCTAATTTTGATGAATCTCTAAAAGAGCCGTCGGTTTTACCTGCTGCTATACCAAACCTTCTGATGAATGGTTGTAGTGGTATTGCTGTAGGCATGATGACAAATATCCCTCCTCACTCGCTTGATGAGCTAATAGATGCTGTTGTTTATCTGGTTGATAATCCCGAGTGTAGTGTTGATGATCTGATGACTTTTATTCAGGGACCTGATTTTCCCACGGGAGCTATCATTCTGGGCAGGAAAGGGATTATGGATGCTTACAGAACGGGGAAAGGGGTTATTAAGATAAGGGCAAGAGCGAGTATTGAGAAGACGAAGGGAGGGAAAGATAACATTGTCATAACAGAGTTGCCTTTTCAGGTTAACAAAGCTTCGCTGATTGAGAAGATAGCCAAGTTGGTGCAGAATAAAATTATAGAGGGGATTTCTGATATACGGGATGAATCGGATCGAGATGGAATAAGAGTGGTGATAGAGCTCAAGAGAGAGGGTGTTGCAGAGGTAATTTTGAACCAGCTTTATTCTCATACTCAGCTACAGGATAGTTTTGGAATAAATATGCTGGCCCTGGTGGATGGAGTTCCAAAACTTTTGAATTTAAAAGAGATTCTTCAGCACTTTGTGGATTTCAGACACGAGATAATAGTCAGGCGGACTCAGTTTGATCTTAAAGTTGCTGAGGACAGGGCACACATCCTGGAAGGCTTGAAAATAGCCCTTGATAATATAGATGAGGTCATTTCTATTATAAAGCAATCAAAGACTGTTGAGGAAGCAAGGTCAAACCTTATGAGTAGATTTGGGCTTTCTGAGAAGCAAGCTCAGGCAATTCTTGACATGAGGCTTCAGAAGCTGACAAGTCTTGAGACAAACAAGATAGTTCAGGAATACAAAGAAACTCTCAAGCTTATATCCAGGCTTAAGGAAATACTGGCAAATAGGTCTCTCAGAATGGAGATTTTGAAAAAAGAGCTTCAGGAAATAAAGGATACATATGGGGATGGTCGGAGAACAGAAATTATTGATGATGTGGAAGACTTCAAAATAGAAGATATGATAGCAGAAGAGGATATGGTTATTACCATCACGCACAACGGTTTCATTAAGAGGTTTCCTGTAACGGCCTATAGAAGGCAGAACCGGGGGGGGAAAGGTAGCAGAGGTGCAAAGGCTAAAGGAGATGATTTTGTCACTAATCTCTTCATAGCTTCCACACATGATTATCTTTTGATTTTTACGGATAAGGGGAAGTGCTACTGGCTGAAAGTTCATGAAATTCCGCAGGCAGGGCGGGCTTCTCGGGGGACAGCCATAGTAAATCTTATAAACACAGAGCCTGAGGAAAAGGTAAGGGCCGTCATAAATGTGAAGAACTTTGAGGGAGAAAGATATGTCCTGATGGCGACGAAGAAAGGCCTTGTTAAAAAGACGCCTCTTGAGGATTTTAGCAGGCCTAGGAGAACAGGTATCAAGGCTATTACCTTGCAGGAAGACGATGATTTGATAGATGTTCAGATAACCAATGGCAGACAGGATATTATTCTCGGAACAGCTTACGGAAAAGCTATTAGGTTCAACGAAAAGGATATTCGTCCGATGGGGAGGACTGCCTCAGGTGTAATAGGAATTAGACTTCCGGGCAGTGACAATCATGTTGTTGGGATGGTGGTCGTTAAAAGAGAGGGCTCTTTGCTTGTTGTTACAGAAAATGGCTACGGTAAACGTACGAGTATAAGCGATTACCCGGTTACCCACAGAGGCGGCTTGGGGGTTATTACGATGAAAACAACGGTTCGAAATGGGAAAATGGTTGCTCTTATTGAAGTTCTGGATAGTGATGATTTGATGATTATCACGGAGAAAGGGGTGTTGATAAGATTGCCTGTGTCCGATATCAGGATAATAGGGCGGAATACTCAGGGGGTTAGGCTTATTAAGCTCGATGAGGAAGATAGCATTTCCGCTGTTACCCGTGTTATGGAATCCGAGGAAGAGGAAGTAGCAAAAACGTAGGTAGAAAATGGCCGGAGGAGAAATTTTTGTCTCTGCACAGATTCGGGAAAACCTCGCACGGGTAAAAGAGCGGATACAAAAAGCTCTTGTAAGAGCCGGTCGAGAGAATGAGGAAGTAAAAATCGTAGCTGTATCGAAGACAAAACCGCCAGAGTTAATTAGATACGCTATAGAATCCGGTATAAAGGATATCGGTGAGAACAGGGTCCAGGAGGCGATACCCAAGATAGAAGCAGTTGGGAAAGATAAAGTAGTCTGGCATCTTGTAGGTCATCTGCAGACGAACAAAGCAAAAAAGGCCGTATGCTACTTTGATATGATTCAATCTGTAGACTCTGTTAAAATAGCAAGAAAAATTTCGTCCTATTCGGAGGAGGAAGGAAAGCAGATTCCTGTTTTGGTGGAGGTAAACATTTCCGGGGAATCGACGAAGTTTGGAATTGCCCCTGAAAAGGTAAAGGACTTTGTGGGTGAAATTTCTTGTCTGAGGGGAATAAAGGTGAAGGGATTGATGACAATAGGACCCCTAACGTATGATAAGGGAGCAGTTAGGAGAGCCTTTCGGAAAATGTTTGGCATCTTTGATGACTTGCGGAGGGATAGGATAGAAGGTGTGGAGATGGAGATTCTTTCGATGGGAATGACCGATGATTTTGAGGTAGCAGTGGAGGAAGGAACGACCATGGTAAGGATTGGGCGTGCAATTTTCGGAGAGAGAGGGTAGAGGCATGTTTATTATAGGCTACTTTTTAATTGCTGTTGCGAAGATAATTTCCCTTTTGATAAACATTTACGTTTTACTTATTATTCTGGATGCCATTTTAACGTGGTTTCCTTCGCTTCATAATAACCCCTTAAGACATCTTCTCGCTTTCCTTGTTGAGCCCCTTTTGATGCGGGTGAGGAAAATATTTCACATAAGACACATAGACATTGCTCCCTTTGTGGCGATTGTTTTGCTGTACTTTTTAAATGAGTTTCTTGTGAGGGTGTTGATGAGATTAGGGGAGCTGTGCCTGTGATTGAGCCAGAGGAGATAAGAAGAAGGGAGTTTAATAAGGTTCTTCGTGGATATGATACTGTAGAGGTAAGGTATTTTCTCGAGATGCTGGCTGATGAGCTGGAGAGTTTGCAAAAGAAGCTTGGTGAGTACGAAGTTCCAGGTTTTGAGGGGAAGAGCCCAGGGGAAATTGTGGAACAGGCAAGAAGGAAGGCGGATGAAATTGTAGAAGAAGCGAGACAGAAAGCAGCGGAGATGATTAGAGCTGCTGAAAGGCAAAGAGATATGGTAGAAAGGGAGATAGAAAAACTTAAGGTAAAAAGACTTGAGATTATAAAGCAGGTTGAAGAGCTTGTATATAAACTAAGGAATTTTGTTGAGGCTGGGATCCCGGACTTTCGAGAGGAAAGAAGTGATGAATCGGGGGTGTGAATTTTTTGTGGAGAAATTTCCTGAAAGCTTTAAGGCAAGGAAGATTGAATCCTGTGTAATATCTTCTCTGGAGGTAGATTTTAGGGGAGGTAGAAGTATAAGTGATGGAGTTAAAGCTGGATTTTTAGGCGAAAAAGTTATTTTTCTGGAAACACGTCTTGCTGACGTTTACGAACAGGCTGCCCTTGTGAAGGCTGTGAGAAAGATTGGATGTGAAAAGTTCTTTCTCATCGGTGGAGGGAGTCCTGGGTCAGATGAGGGGGACAATGATGTGTTTTTCATAGATGATCAGGTAAATCTCTCGGGGCAGAACCCCTTGATAGGAATTCGGCTCAGCGACACAGAGGAAAGGTTCCCTGATATGTCGGACTTGTATGACAGAGATTTTAACACCTGTTTTGGGAATTTCCTTTCGAAAAGGGGGATGAAAGTAGACAGGGGAATTCTTCTGGTGCCCAGGAAGTTAGATGTGTTGACAGATGTTGAAAAAAAGGCTATTAAATTTTTTGAGAAGGTTGTGTTGAGCAAAGATATTTTTGCTTATGCTTTAGCTGCGAGGCATGCGAAGGCTTCGCTTATCGCGGGGATGGTGGTTAAGCCAGTTTGCCTGCTGGGGATTCTGAAAATTTTTGAAAGCTATGCGTAGTTTGCGTCTTCCTCTAGCGCTGGTGTGTTCGGTGGCTTTGCTTTGGGGACACGCCAGACTTTTGGAAGGTATAAAGGTGTGGGTTTACATCAAAGAGGACAGTCTCTGGAAATATCTTAAGGTGCCTGTGTTATATGATGATAGGGGCCGACTCCGATTGCAAAAGGTAAGACATGCCTTTCTACAGAAAGAGGATTTTTTGCCGGAATCTGTTCTCAAAAAGAAGCTTGAGGGATATGTTCATGCTATAAGAGGTTATTCAAGGTATCTGGGTGCTTTTAGTTGCTATGTTGATCCTGGAGAGATAGGGGTTATTGAGAGACTGCCTTTCGTTGAAAAGGTTGATAGAGTAAGAAGCTGGGTTTCCCCTGAAAGAGAAGATTTGAGGAAAGTCTCTGTAGTAAGGAAACTTGAGAAGGGGGAAGGGGATACATTCTACGGAGAATCTTGGACGCAGCTGGAGATGTTGAAGATACCGTCTCTCCACCGGAGAGGATACACAGGCAGAGGGATAAGGATAGCAGTTTTTGACACGGGATTCAGGAAAAGTCATATAGCGTTTTCCCGGTTTATCAAGGAAGAACGTCTGATTGCGGAAAGAGACTTCGTGTATGGGGATGGCAATGTACAGGATGAACCCGGAGAAGACCAGGGGCAGGAGAATCATGGAACTGCTGTTCTGAGTTTGATAGGAGGGTATATCCCTGGAGTGCTGGTTGGAGCAGCCTACGATGCCGAGTTTTTACTTGCTAAGACGGAGTATGTAGCATCTGAGACCCGGGTAGAGGAGGATAACTATATCTTTGCGATAGAATGGGCGGATTCACTTGGGGCAGATATAATAACCTCTTCACTTGCATATAGGGACTTTGAGGATACAACATATTCCTTTAGCGTACTTGATGGAAAGACTGCTCCATTAAGTATTGCTGTGAACAAAGCATTTTCCCGCGGTATTGTGGTCGTCAGTGC
>QNCQ01000142.1 GCA_003645825.1 Fidelibacterota bacterium | reverse complement strand
GAGGGACTGGATAAAGAGATAGAAGAAAGAGTCAAATTTTGCGTCAGTGAACTTGAAAAAGGTGGGGCAAAGATTGCTGAGATAAGTTTGCCACATACTAAGTATACAATAGCCACGTACTATATTATAGCTACAGCTGAGGCATCATCAAACCTTGCGAGGTATGATGGAGTTAAGTATGGGTTGAGTGTTAGAAAAGGGAATCTGGACAGTATGTATGACGATACCAGACATCAGGGTTTTGGAAATGAGGTAAAAAGAAGGATAATGCTTGGAACATATGTTCTGTCTGCTGGATATTATGATGCTTACTACAGTAAGGCTCAGAAGGTTAGGAGATTGATTAAAGGGGATTTTATGAAGGCTTTTGACAATGTGGATCTGATACTTACGCCGACAACTCCTACAACAGCTTTTGAGCTGGGTAGTAAGCTTGATGATCCCCTATCAATGTACCTCAACGATATATATACTACTTCCGTAAATCTTGCTGGTTTACCTGGTATGAGTGTGCCTGCTGGTATATCGAAAGAAGGTTTGCCTATCGGGCTACAGTTAATTGCAAACTACTTTAAGGAGGAAACAATTTTTAGAGTCGGTCATTATATAGAGACGGGAATTGAGTGGTGATTATTTGAAGAAAAAAAATTATGATAGTTCTTTCGGACTGGTATTACCTTCTATTACTGATTGTATTGCCAATAGCCATCTACTGGTATAAGAAAAAGGATAAAGAGCTTGCCTCTTCTCTAATATATTCAAATCTTCAGGGACTAAAAAAGCTTGTGGGTGTTGAGAGGGGGAAAAGAAGAGTATATATCTCAAGGGGATTGCGTTTACTTACAGTTCTTCTTCTAATTCTTGCACTTTCACGACCTCAAAAAGGGTTATCAGAGAAGGAGTTTATCGCTAAGGGCATTGATATAATGCTTGTAGTTGATATTTCCGGTAGTATGAGGGCTGTAGATTTTAGACCAAACAGGTTGGAAGCTGTTAAGAAGGTTGCCCATAAGTTCATAAGTGAGAGGCATAATGATAGGATTGGTTTGATAGTTTTTGGTGCTGCTAGCTTCCTGCAATGTCCTCTGACAATCGACTATGGGATCCTGGAAGAACTTCTTGATAGAGTAACCTTTGTTGAAGAGAGGTATGATGGTACGGCGATTGGGATGGCGATAGCTCATGCTGTTAATCGTCTCAAGGATAGCAACTCCAAGAGTAAAATAATGATTCTCCTGTCTGATGGAAGAAATAATGCAGGAGAACTTGATCCTCTTACTGCTGCTGATATGGCAAAAGCATATGGGATAAAGATCTACACAATTGGAGCAGGGAAAAAGGGCAAGGCTCCGTATCCTGTGGCGTTACCGGATGGTTCGGTTCAGTACAGATTGGTGGATGTGGAAATTGATGAGGGTTTGCTTACAAAGGTGGCGGAAATGACCGGAGGAAAGTATTTCAGGGCTACGGATGAAAAAAGTCTTGAGCGGATTTATGATGAGATAAATGAACTTGAGAAATCTGATATAAAAGTTAAAGAATATGTAAATTTCAAAGACCTTTATCACTTGTTTCTTATTCCTGGAGTTTGCTTGCTTTTTGTTCTGGTATTTCTGGATAGAGTTGTGTGGAGGGTGATCCCATAGTATGATTAAATTTGCCAATCCCGAGTACTGGTATTTCTTCTTTTTGATGCCTGCAGTGATTGGGTTTGTTCTATTTTACTACTGGAAGAAGAGAATAATTTTGAGTGAATTTTGTGAAGAGTCAATGCTACAGAGATTGCTTGTGGGTTATAATAAAAGAAGGAAAATTTTTAAAGATGTGTTGTTGATAGCTGGGATGTTTTTTCTGATTATAGCGCTAATTGGCCCTGAGACAGGTACTAAGTTGAGACTTGTAAAAAGGAGAGGTGTGGATATAGTAATATGCTTTGATACTTCGCTGAGTATGTCAGCAGAGGATGTTTCCCCCAACCGTCTAATTCGGGCTAAGTATGAGGTTGATAAATTTATTGATAATTTGAAAGGCGACAGAGTGGGGCTGGTTGCATTTGCGGGGACGAGCTATCTGGTGTGTCCCTTAACCCTTGATTATAGCGCTGCAAAGTTGTTCCTGGACGTTATAGATACCGGTGTAATAGGTGTGCAGGGAACTGCCATTGCTGACGCTCTCAATACTGCCTTTGCTGCTTTTAAGGATGATGGGAAGGAGAAGAAAAGTAAGGTAGTCATAGTTATATCCGATGGCGAGGATCATGAGGGAAATGTTAAGGAAGCGATTGAGGATGCAAAGAAGAAGGGAATAATTATATATTCTGTGGGAGTGGGCTCTTTTTCAGGAGCTCCTATTCCGCTATATGATGAGCATGGAAACAGGATCGGGTTTAAAAAGGATAAGTCTGGTAAAATTGTTACCACAGCCCTCAGTGAAGCCACGCTAAGGATGATTGCATCAGAGACCGGTGGGAAATATTATCATCTTGGTTCTGAGACCAATGTGCTGGCCAGAGTTTATAAAGATATTTTTAAACTGGAGAGAAAAGAGCTGTGGACGCATGAATACGCTGGGTTCAAGCAGAAGTACCAGATTTTTCTACTGATAGGACTGATTTTTGTGGTGATGGAGATGTTTGTGGTTGAGAAGCAAAGAAAGGGGGGGAATGAGAATAGCAGGGTGGGCGCTGATTCTTTTTGTTGTAGTTGGTAGCCTGGCTGCTGAAGATACTATGTCGATGTTTAAAAATGGCAGGTACGATGAGCTGCTGAAGAAATATGAGGTTACACTTAGCCATCACCCTGAGATGGAGGAAGCCCATTTTGGGAAAGGAGCTGTTCTTTATAAGAAAGGAGAGATTGAGGAGGCTTTGCGTGAATTTGAGAAGGCTATAACTATAAAAGATCCGAAAAAGAAATCTGCTGTTTATTATAACATAGGGAATGCTCTTTTCAGAGCAAACAGACTTGAAGAAAGTCTTAAGTTTTTCCGTAGGGCCATTGAGCTTAATCCTTATGATTATGATGCTAAGTACAATTACGAGTTTGTAAAAAGACTTTTGAAGAATAGTAGTAAACAGGATCAAAAGAATAAAGATTCAGATAACAAGCAACAGGATAAAAAGAAGGAAAATGAAAAAAAACAACAATCGGAGGAGCAGAAAAAGAGGGAAAAATCAGAATCCAAGAAACAACAACAGCAACAACAACAAAGTTCTCAGTCTCAAGAAAATGCTCAGAAGAGAAATAAAAAAGTAAAAGATCAATACAAAACCGTTCTCGACGCTTTAAATGAAAATGAGAAAAAGATGCTCAAAGAGAAATTGAGGTTCAAATCAAAAGGTATAGTGAGAGATAGGGATTGGTGAAGGTGAGGGGATGAGAAAGGTTCCTATTATAGTCGGATTAATCTTGTGGGTTTTCAATTATGGTTTTGGTGGTATAAGTGTTAAAGCTTATTGCGACAGAACGGAAATATTTGAGGATGAGGTATTTACTTTTACTATTGAGCTTGAAGGGGCGATGGTTTTCCCGGATATCAAATTACCTTCCTCTCAGGATTTTATTGTGATTTCGGGGCCTTCTCAATCAAGTCAGATTCAGATTATCAATGGTAAGATGAGTTCATTTAAGTCAGTGAGCTGGAGGCTCGCACCGACAAAAACAGGTAAAATAACGATAGGACCAGTAGAATTTAAAATAAAGAACAGGAAATACAGAACACAACCAGTGGTTGTTACGGTCAGAGCGAGAGCTTCCGCGCCTAGCGGGAAGCCGCATGCCAAGAAAAAACAAGTATATACTGGCAATGAGGTGTTTCTAAAAGCGATTCCGAACAAAACCTCTGTTTATGTAGGTGAAGAGGTTGATGTGGTTTACTATCTTTATTACAACAGAGTGAGAACATTTTCCAGAGACAAGCTTCCTGATGCAAAGGGTTTCTGGATGGAATCTTTTCCAGTAAAGGACGTTCCTGATGTAGAAACAGAGATTATTAATGGGCGCAGGTATAAGAAAGCAGAAGTTCAGAGGATAGCGTTTTTCCCAACGGTGGATGGAGAGCTTGTTATTGATCCTATGGTGCTAAGTTGTGAGGTAGTTATTCCGAGAAGAAGGACTGGTTCTCTTTTCGATGATTTCTTCAATGACCCCTTTTTCGATAATCCGTTTTTTGAGAAGACAAAGGTTGTTACTGTCACCTCCGATTCAGTGAGGATAAAAGTCTTGCCTATTCCGGGAAAAAACAAGCCAGAGAGCTTCAGCGGGGCAGTTGGAAGGGGTTTTAGAATTGGTGCAACGATCGATACCACTGTTGTGAAACAGAATCAGGCGATTTCACTCAGATATGTTGTCTCTGGTGAAGGTAATGTTAATTTTATTAAATTGCCTGAGCCAGATCTCCCTGAGTATTTTGAAATTTTTAAACCAAAGATTGACAGAAGGGTTAACAATAGGGGAAGTTCTATTTCCGGGGAAGTAGTTTACGAATATGTTATTATCCCAAGAGTTGCTGGGGAATACACAATCCCCCCTATGCGGTTTGCTTATTTTGACCCTGTTAGAAAAAGGTTTGTTGAGAAGTCGAGTCGATCTTTCAAGCTGAGAGTTCTACCGGTTTCAGAGGTTGCTTCTGATGTTTATTCAGGATTTTCAAAGGATGAGATCTCTTTGCTCAGTGAAGATATTCGGTTTATAGACACGGAGATTGGAGAATTGAGAAAGATTGGGGATGTGTTTTACAAGAAAGTATGGTTCTGGTTGATGGTTGCTCTGGCAATTTTTAATGTTGCAGCGTCTTATGGTATCAGATACTACAGGGTAAACTATGTGTTCAATGAAGAGTACATGAGGAAGAAAGATGCTTACCTGAGGAGTGCAGAAAGGATACGGAAGGCATCGAAGGCCATAGAAGAAGGCAAACCAGAAGATTTCGCCACTTTGCTTTATCAGGCTCTGGCTGGTTTTGTTTCGGATAGGCTTCTGCTTGAGAACCGCATTCCTGGAGTTGATACGGTAAGGGAGAACCTCCAGGGAAAAGTACCTGATGAGTTCGTGTCTGCTGTTGTAAATGTTCTTGATAGAATTAACATGGTGAGGTTTTCACCTGGGAGCGCTGAACGAAAAGAATGTGCTGAACTTGCTGGTGAGGTGAAGAGGATTTTAGATAAACTTGCGAAGGAAGTATGAACTGGTGCAGACTTGTAGCGATATTTGTGTTCATTTTGAGCTTTGTCTGTGCGGAGAACAGACTGGAGCTACTATTCGAGAAGGCAAATGAGAAATATCTGAACGGAGACTATAGGGGTGCCATAGAGCTATATGAAAAAATTCTGAAGGAAGGGTATGAGTCCGACAGAGTTTATTATAATCTCGGGAATGCATACTACAGGGTAGGGGAGCTTGGGAGGGCTATTCTTTTTTATGAGAAAGCATTAAAGCTTAATCCTGGAGATGAAAATGTGAGATTTAATCTGAGGCTTGCT
>QNCQ01000141.1 GCA_003645825.1 Fidelibacterota bacterium | reverse complement strand
CCGTTATACCACCGTTTATCCACGTTTTACAGTGTATTTTAACCAATTGATAAATCCGGAGGTTACTTTCATTTCATATCATCAAACAAATACTAAACAATTAGTTTTTAATGGCAACTAGTTCCAGAGTCATTAAGGGAGGTAGTCAAGAAAGTTTTGGAGAGACTTACCCGATACCATTTTTCACATAAAATTTGTTGATACTATCATTGCTTTGTCGAAAGGCAATAAAAGTATTGACAAAGTTATATGCAGGTGTTATATTGTAAACGTGTGCGATATCGTTTGCAATACTCGTAAAAAAGAAAATGTTAGCGAGAAAGCGGAGCAGTGTCTGCTCCGAAAAAAGAAAGGAGGTAAGCTTATGAAGTTGGGAGTTACCAATTTACTAAAACTCCTTGGTTTGGGTGTTCTTTTGAGTTGTTTCCTCTTTGCTCAAACTGAGCAGGTTGGGGGACCCTACGAAGTCGATGAGCATACCGTTTTGCTTATGCATTTTGAAGGTAATCTTAGTAATGAATCTGACAGTACAGCTGATGGTCAGTTTGTTGGAGATGAAAGTAATTTCTATTTTCTGCCTAACGTGGTTTCCGGGCTAGGCCAGTGTTTGAGAATTGATAATGATTCTAAGTCTGATTCTGCTTACGTTATTGTTCCAGATACTTCAAGCTTGGATTTGACTGGTGACTGGACAATTGAAGGTTGGATTAATATTTTTACGTTTGGAGAGGGGCCCAGTGACTGGAGATGGGTGCCAAGGTTGGTTATTAAAACTGGCGATGAAGTATTCTGGCGACCGAATTACTTTGTAGAAATGTGGGGTTCATCGAGGTTTTTTAGCTGTGGTTATCACACAGCATCTCAAGATGCGTGGCCTCAGGCTAACTCACCTGATAACACTATGGTTCCAGGGCAGTGGTATCATTTGGCGTTTATAAGAGATACAAACAGACACCTCCTTTTGACAATAGTTCATAATGCAAATCGAGAACTCGTAGCATTTAGTACCGCTGATTATCTTTCTTTTGGTGCTGCTGATCCCACCCCGATTACTACAAATCAACCTCTTCACATAGGTTATGCAGGTGGTGGGGAAGATTCGTTCCTCGATGGGTTTGTTGATGAGATTAGAATAAGTAATGTAGTAAGGGAATTCCCTATTCCTCCTATCATAACGGGAGTGACGGAACTTCCTAATCAGACTGTTGATGTTACAGAGTATCATGTTGGGGCGAGAATATTTACATTATTTGAATCTTCAACAGTTCAGAGTGCTCAAATATACTATAATGCTGGTAGCGGGTGGAATACAGTTGATATGACAGTTGTGGATGGTGATTCAATGGCTGGAGTAATACCTGCGCAGCCGCTTGGGACAGTGGTTAATTACTATGTGAAAGCTACTGATAGCAATGGTCTTTCTTATACTCAACCTCAGAATGCTGAAACAGATTCAGTTTATTATACTTTTGGTGTATACTCACCTAATACCCAGGTGCTGGATTTGACATTTGAAGAGGGAAGCGGAAATTTTGTTGACAATTCTGCCTATGGGTGTCCCGTTACCCCAGTAGGTAGTCCAAAGTATTCGACAAAAGCTGCTGTTGGTAGTTATTCGGTCTATCTTGAAGGTGATTCAAGTTACCTGGAAGTTGATTCTCCGTTTCTAACCAATGAAGAATTTTGTGTAGACTTCTGGTTTAAAGCTGATTCCATCAGAAATTATTGTAGAATTCTTAATAGACCGGCAAATGACGGTACTTGGTGGGAAAATACCTATCAGATTCGGTTTGACGATGCTCATCATCTGCAGGCTATTTCGGATGGGAGTGTTAGTATTAGCTCCGATGTTGAAATTGATACGACCCAGTGGTATCATGTGATATACGAAGTCCAGAAGGCTGAGGAGGGCGATACGTGCAATTACTATGCTGGATTTCAAATTAGCGATCTAAGTGGGAATGTTTTGTTTAAGGAAGTTGTGGGGTTCGATACACCTGTTCTTAATGCTGCGAGACCTCTTAGAATAGGTAAAGCTGCGTATGGGGATTATCCACCTTATTTCTGTGGATACTTTGATGATATAAAAATATACAATTATCCGGCAGCTGGAATAATTACTTCTGTAGATGAAAATGATGTTGCAGCTGTTCGTGGATACAGGTTACATCAAAATTATCCTAATCCATTTAACCCCAATACTAGCATCAGATTTGAGGTACCAAGACGTTCTCATGTTGAGCTGTCAATCTATGATGTGCTGGGAAGAAAAATTAGAACTCTGGTGAATGAAAATATGCCTGCGGGTAAGTATTCGAAATTATGGGATGGTAAGGATGAATTAGGTAACCTTGTTCCGAGTGGTATATATTTCTATAGGTTGAAGGCGGATAATTTTGATAGAACAATGAAGATGGTTTTTGTGAGGTAATGATAAAAATCAGTAATCGGGGGCATCAGGATTTAGATCCTGATGCCCCCGAATTGTTAACTTGTGGTGGATTATGATTGTGGAATTTAGAAAGTTGTTACTTTTAGGGTTTGTTGCTTTCTTTGTTATAACATGTGATAACTCTATGTACGAATCGCCTGACCCTGGTATATTGAGAGTTGTGTTATCTTCTGATCCTGCAGATACTGTTGTTACCATTGCATCGAAACGGTTTGTTGTGTCAAATGATGATAGTTTAGGGGTAAAGATTTTCCAGGGAAAAGTGTATCATGATACTGTGTATTCCTTCCTTTATAGAACTCTTTTAAGTTACAAGCAGGAGGAGATAGTTTATAATATTATAAAACTTTGCGATGGTGGTGGTTACGAAAACCATAAAATCTTTGAATCTTACGTTCCTCCTGTTAAATATGATAGGATTCAGTTTGGACTGAATCCAACAGTGCTCAGGCTATCTGGTTATATTCAGATTGATGTAATTAATGAAGGAGATGTTGATTTGTATATGGATATCCAGACTGAGTTTGAAGTATTTGAACATGAGACAACAGAGGTTGTTCTGGAAATTAAACCCCTTCAGTCTTTGGTTCGATACAGGGATACTTATATTTTCAAACCGGTAATAAATGTCAAAGAGATAAATTATAGATAAAAAAATCGGTGATGTGATATGAACAAGGGACTTTTTGTAGTAATATTTCTTGTAGTGATTGTAGTAGCACTCTTTATAAGCTGTGAGAGGGAACTGTCCAAGCCTTCCCCTAATAAACCGCCAAATACTACACTTGCAAATATTCCTGTGGAAGGCGATACTTTATTTGCTTTGGTTACATTGCACTGGGATGGTGAGGACGATGACGGCTTTATAGAGGCTTATGAATATAGATACATAACTCGCCATATTTTTGCAGGTGATTCAGTGATACATGATTGGGTCAGAACTGAAGAGACGAGTGTTACTATTCCGTTTGAGTCGAGTGATAAGCTTAATCGCCAGAGATTCCAGGTTAGAGCGGTCGATAATATGGGAGATGTTGATCCAAGCCCTGCTGAGAGAGTTTTCTATACTGTGCAAACTATTTATCCTGAAACTGAAATAGTTTTTCCAGAAAAGGAAAATCAAAAGTTTTTTGTTATTGATGGTGTTACGGATTGGTGGCAGGGAATAAGATTGTCTTTTACAGCAAAAGATAAAGATGGAGAAGTCGTTGAATATGCCTGGGCAGTCGATAGCAGTGAGTGGCATTGGACTTCGGATACGACCGTACTGATAGGGCCTGAATTCTTTAATCCACTGGATGGTAAACACAAATTAAAAGTTACATCAAGAGATAATACTAACCTCGTAGATCCGGTTGGTGATTCTATTCATGTGATACTCATAAGGCCAACATGGGAAAGGGATATTTTAATAGTTGATGAGACCGATGAAAGTAAATTCCCAACAGGTATGCATTATAAAGATGCTGATGTTGATAGTTTTTACTATAAGGTTTTTAAACCAGATACCATGTGGGATTATAAAAAAAGTGGTATGCCACCGAAAGATTTTATAGGGAAATTCAAATTACTTATCTGGCATGCTGATAATTATTACACGTATGAGAAAGATGTCCATAAGCTGCCTGAACATATAGAGGATATTATGGATTATATGAATGTCGGTGGTGATTTTATAATGAGTGGCTGGAGAATTCTGAAATCGTTTGCGGTGGATGAACCGTTTCCTAAAGCTTTTGATGAGGGAACATTCATACATGATTATTTGCACATAAAAAAGGCAGATGAATCTGCTCCTATTCCTGATTTTAACGGTGCATATGTTTCAGATACCCTTAATTTCTCTGATATTTTTGTGGATTCTGTTAAGTTGTCAGAATCCTACCTTACAAGTGTTCCCACAATTGGTTTAATGTATGTTAATGTTATACCTGAAGCGGCTGGTTTTACTGATGTTTTATACAGGTATAGAAATAATGACTATACAGGAATACCAACTCACAGAGGATATCCATGCGGTTTAAGATATTACGGTACGGTTTTTGACGCAGTGGTGCTGGGATTTCCAATATTTTTTATAAAAGAAGAAGACGCGATTAGAATGGGTGGAGAAATACTTCGTAGCCTTGGCTATGAACGAAAGTAATTTTGAAAAGATGGGTAGGTATAATATGAAAAGGTATGTTCTTTGCCTGACAGTATTGTTTTTAGCTGTGGTTATTTTAAAAGCTGGAAATACTGGCAAGATTGCTGGAGTTGTAACTGATAAGAAAACGGGGAAGCCTCTTGTTGGTGTAAATGTCATTGTTCGGGGTACTACACTGGGAGCTGCAACTGATGAAAAGGGGCGGTATTACATTATTCAAGTTCCTATAGGAACTTATGAAGTTGAAGCTTCCTATATTGGTTATGCAAAGATGGTTGTGAAACAAGTGAAAGTTATGCCTGACCTTACTACTCAGGTTAATTTTGAACTTACTCCTTCTGGTGTTAGAATGCGTGAAATAGTTGTTATGGCCGAAAATAGAATTGTGCAAAAGGATATTACTTCTACCAGGGTTACTTCTACCAGAGCTGAGATGGAAAAGATACCTGGTTTTGAAAAGACTACAGATTTTTTTACTGTTCAGGGAGCAGCGATTGTCGATATGAAACCTCAGGCATTAAGATTATCCGATGGTACACAGCTACAGGTAAGGGATGAGAGTCTGAAAAATATTCATATACGTGGGGGAAGAGGTGGTGAGATATTATTTATGGTTGATGGAATGCCTGTTACACACCCGATATATGGTGGCCGGGATGTTCTTGATTTGAACATCAATGATATAGAAGGGATTGAGTTAATAACAGGTGCGTTTAATGCAGAGTATGGACAGGCACAATCCGGGGTAGTGAATATTACAACGAGATCAGGGAGTAATAAATTCGAAGGAGGGATTGAATATAAAACGTCTGAGCTGGATTTTTTAAAGTCTTATCCATTTCAATACTTATCTTTGTACGCTGGAGGGCCAGAACCTATTACAACAAATTTACTGCCTGTTATT
>QNCQ01000140.1 GCA_003645825.1 Fidelibacterota bacterium | reverse complement strand
GCCAGTTGCCTTCTTTGCCTTCTCTCGCTTTTTGAAAAATTGAATCGTCCATCAGAGGTTGAGCTCCATCACGAAGAACCTTGTTCTTTTCAATTGCTCTCAGTTCAGCAGCTTGCATTGGTCCAAAATCTCTCCGGGTAAAACCAAGAACGAAAAGGAAAAATATTGCAAAGATGCAATAAAAATTATAGGGGATAGATTTTAGAAATACTATATAGATGCTCGTGCTGATACCCGCAAGTTCAAAAGGTTTGTTCAATAGACTCATCTGAAATACTGACCATGTGCTGATGAATGCTATACCGGCGACCGGGGCTGCGGTGGAATCAACTATATAGGCAAGTTTCTCGCGAGAGATTTTTAGTCTGTCTGTAAAAGGTCTCATGGTATTCCCCACAAGGAGGGTATTGGAATAATCATCAAAGAATATTATCAAGCCTGCAAGAGAGGTATACAGCTGGCCGCTTCTTCTCGTTCTGGCGTACTTGGAAATTGACTTAACTATTCCATACATTCCCCCGTTCCTGTTGATTATTCCTATCATCCCTCCGAATAGCAGAGTGAACACAAGGATAGATGCGTGTTCGCTGTCAGCTATGGTTTGCACAATATATTCACTCAGAGAGGATAGAAAACCTTGAAGCAGATTATAGTTGCAAATTACAGATACTCCTATCCATATCCCAACAAATAGAGAGACAATCATTTCTCTAATGAGTAATGCAAGCGTTATGGCTACCAGTGGAGGCAATAGGGCAACCCATCCGGGAATGACCTGCACACAGAAACTCACCTTCTCGTTGCCTACTTCGACACTTAAAACTCTTTTACCTGTTTCTTTAAGTATTATACTATCTACAACAACAGATTTTTCGGTATATCTGATAACTCCATGCCATTCCCCCTCCCCCTCCGGAAGGACAACTTCTCCAATACTTCCACTTGGTCCTATAGAAATAGTAAAGGGGATACCTTTAATTACTATGTCAGGATATTTTACCTCAAAATCTGTTGATAATAGCTGGATAGGGAATATTATTAAAGAAGCTGCTACTAAGTATTTGCAGATCTTTCTCATTTCTATGCAAAATTCGAATCTTTTGAAATCATAGGTTATTTATTCCATTATATAGCAAAGTGATACCTTACTTTTATCAGGGATTTCCTCTTTATGCCAAAACAGCTTATGAACCAAGCCAACTGTCATCTTCAGCAGCTCGTAAAGAAAGAAAATCTTGGCACCATTTTAACAACTTCCGCGTATGAGTCTTTTAATCTCACGCTCAAACAAGCTAATAAAAGATTTATTGATTTTTCTTGTGAAAGGTGGTTCAAGATTCTTATGTATATCTGATATGAGGTCTGGTTTCCATCCATTTTTCTTCGGTATTCTCATGATTTCTATGGTACATTATATTTGTTTTTCGAATATCCTATACGTTTTATATTGTCTTGCCACTCCAAGATTCTCGATTGCATATTTCATCAAACGGTTACTCTCCAGAATCCAGGACATCTCACACTTTTCATAACCCTTCTTCAACCCATTTTTAAAGGTTTCATAGTAAAAAACGGTATCTATGCCGATTTTCCTGTGCTCTTTCAAAACCCCCATAATTAGAGTCCTGACTCCTTTTATTTTCTTCTTGTAGTAAAGAAGTTTGAATATACCAAATGGCAGCAATCTGCCATTTAGTTTTATCAGGACTTCGTTGAAATCGGGAATGGTGAGAGATAAACCTACAGGTTTTCCATTTCTTTCAGCGATAAAGACAAGATCAGGATCGACTATTAGCTTCAGGTTATTTTTAAAGTGTTCGATTTCCTTATCTGTAAGAGGAACTGCACCCCAATTCTCAGACCATGCCTGGTTGTAGATAACCTTTATTTTTTCCACTTCTTCATCAAGCTTCTTCATATCTATTTTTCTTACAACAAAAGAGGCCCTACTTTTTATCATTTTTACTTTTTCTTCCAGAAGCTTTGGGACATTGTCAGATTGCTTGACTATCTGGTAGGCATACAAATCCATAACCTTTTCATATCCTAAAGAAGAAATTAAGTCCTGATAGTATTTCGGATTGTAAGGCATCATTATAACTGGTGGTAAATCAAAACCTTTTACAAGCAAGCCTATTTCTTCATTGACAGAATAGTTGGCTGGACCGCGTGATTTCTTTAGCCCCTGGGATTTTAGCCATTCCTCGGCTCTTTCGAAGAGAGCTCTTGCTACCTCAACATCGTTTACAGATTCAAAAAATCCAAAAAACCCAACGCCATCGTTGTATATTTTCAGGTGGTTATTATTTTTTATCACTGCTATCCGTCCTACAATTTCACCGTCACTTTCTGCAAGGAAAAACTCGGCATCTGAGTGTTCAAAGAAAGGGAATTTTCTCTTATTAAACATTTCCTTTTGGTCGATAATAAGGGGTGGAACCCAGTTTTTGTCCCCCTTGTAGATTTTCCATGGAAGCATGATGAATTTCTTTAAATCTTTTTTTGTTCTAACAGGAAAAACATTAACCATAATCACCCCCATCAATTATCAATTCAAAATAGACACCACGTTATCTAATTTAAATAATTAGATTTTAAATGCTAACCATTTTTGAAAAGTTGGAGTTTTTCATTTCTTCATCTTTTTAATTTCCCATGGGAGTATGACTTTGCCTGGCTTGTTAAGTTTGTCTCTTACTCGCATGAAGCAAACCCCAATATATCTACATGAATTTCCAACCTTTTCTGCCCACTCGTCGTATGGAGTTTCAAAGGTGGTCATCTTGCTATTAGATGATTCTCTGATCACAAGTTGTCCGTCACGTTGAGCCACAATCAGCATGTGAGCCGAAAAGATGTCAGCTTTATTAGCATATATCAATGCCAGCACATCTCCCGGCTTTACTTTCTTTTTAACCTTTTTAAGAACCTCCTTTGGGACATAATCGAGGGTAATAGTTCTATCAGGTTTTACATATCTTAAGTCTTTAATTCCCTTTTGTTTGAAGAATTTTATATGCGATATTGTCCGTGTTACCTCTCGGGTGTATTTTCCCCCAACTTTCCTTGAGACATGTTCAAGTAACCATGCATTTTCAGGCAGCCAGTCTGCCATAGTGTAGTGATTACGGGTCCTCATGCCGATTACTCCATCTTTATACCTGATATGCTGAAGATTGTTAAAGAAGTTATCCCAGCTGTCGGAAATAGAAAGAGCAAGCACATGCTCACAATATGCCATACAGTTTGTTTCCTTAAAGTTTACAAGGGGCCAATTTTCCAGTAGGGCGTAAGGCCCATCTCCCACACATCTTAAATTGTAGGGGGTGCCGAGAAATTTTTCTGAATAAAAGTTTATTCTTTCCGTAATTGTGAGATTTCTCTTGCTAATCACAGTTAGCAAACTGTCAATTTCTCTGTTTGTCATTTCATATAATTGTTTCCCGTGGGAACTTGCTATGAAGGTCAGAACCATGAGGAATAAAGGGATTTTTCTCCCTACCATTTTTTTCTCCTTTATTTCCTGTTACTTTAGAATAATCATTTTTCTGGTGAAATTCCTCCCTGCAGCGTTCAGCTTGCAGAGGTAAACTCCAGAGGCCAGGTCATTTGCATTTATCAAAATTTCGTGGTACCCTTGTTCCATTGGACCGCTGTAAAGGACTTTGACTCTCTGTCCGTTAAGGTTGTACAGCTCAAGTGCGATCTCGGTTTGTGTGGGAAGATAGAAGGGGACAGTTGTGAAGGCATTAAATGGATTAGGGTAGTTTTGCATCAATTTCACCTTTCGAGGATAAACAGCCAGTTCTTCCTCCATGCTAAGAGGTTGCTTCTTAACCACCCTTAAATCATCAAAATAGAGAACCCCCTTAGCATCGGCACCTGGTTCGTGCGTTAGCTGAATGCTGTCAAAGCCCAGAGTACCATCGAGATTTCCGTCCCCTATCCATGTTCCAGTACCATCAGCACTCATGTCCCAGGATATCAGCTTCCATCCAATCCAGTCGATTGTAATCCAGGGGCTTACTTCATGATTCTCTACTGCATAGTTGGGTATTCTATCATCCACACAGAATCGAAATTTGTTTCCACTCCCATCTCCAAAGATATACACCTGCATGATATAGCTTTTATCAAACCGTACATTTTTGGGAGTTCCCCCTGCTAAATATTCTCTAAGCAACCACTCCCCTGCCGATTCATCCCATTCATACTCAATTTTTAAGGCTTTGGTACTACCTGTCAGATGGTTCACCATGACAGTTTCAACTGATCTTTCTGCTTCTATACCCGTAGTGCTTCCACTCTGACTTGGAGCCCACCAGTTCGAAGTAATGTTTTCCTCAAAAGGGTCGATTTTTGTGACGATGAAATCGTAATCTCCCGTCATGAAACTGTAAGATTTCGTATTTGTAATTTCATTTCCGAAGGTGTCGCATATTCCGGGGTAGACCCTTGTTACGTATAACTCTTTGGGCAGTAGGTTGCTATAGGGGAAGAATGTGAACAGGCCTTTCTTTTTTACTTCATAATAGTAAAGGGTGCCGTTAACAAAAGAGTGGTCTGAAAATCTTTCAAGTTTTATCTTGTCTTCCCAGGTTCTGCTTGTATCCAGAGGTTCGTTGAAAACAATGGTGACCACGGGTTTTAATTCTATGTCACTTGATACGAGGGGAGGATATGTGTATTCGACTTCTGGGGGGAGCAAGTCAGGCGGACCTGTCCGGAAATTTATGACATAATTATCTCCACCAATCCCGTCGTGGTTTCCATCAAGGGGGTGATTGAATTTATCTGTTGCTTTAGCTGATATCGTAAGAACGTAAGTTGTTTCTGGCTCGAGACTTGTAATGCTTGCCTTCAGATAGGTATCATTCTGGTACCATCTGAACTTTTCAGGCCTGAGAGTATCTCTTCCAGAAAGGACAAAAAGGTTGTTCTCCACGCTTTCTTTATTCATGGGTCTGCTGAATTTGAATTCCATCCACGTCCAGATCAGGAAACTTGTATCCCCTTCTGCCGGGACAGATGAAACGATATACGGCGGTAGAGAAGAAACAAGCTTAAAGTCCACAAATGTGAAAAAGGTATCGTTAATACTTACTACCGTGGAATCAGGGTAGTAATTCTCTGCTGTGACCTTTACCTGAATTTCAGAATTAGGCAAACCCTCTATAAAGTAGAAACCGTTGTGCAGTTTGTCTGGATTAGAGGTGTACTTGTGAAAGAGTGATTTGTAGGTATCTGTAATGTAGGTTTTGCTTATAACTTTAACCTTTGTTCCTTGCTCAATTTTGTCTAAAGTTCCGTGCTCTTTAAACTCTATTTTGCCCATAGCTGTGACTTTTGCTCCGTTTATTGGAATCCCCGAGTCTTTATCTTTCACGATACCTGTAACTATTCCTACGAACGGACGTTCAATGTGATGATACCTGAGTATGGACCAGAAAAATGTGTATGCTTCGAGCCTTTTCCATTCTGCGTTCATATTTCTCTGATTTTGAGTTGGATTGGTGTGAAATCCAGCT
>QNCQ01000139.1 GCA_003645825.1 Fidelibacterota bacterium | reverse complement strand
TCTATAGAGAGCTCCGAACCGGCAAAATTTATGAAGTAAAAAATAGAAAAGTGCAGAACTATCACCAAAAAGTTAAACAGAGCATGAACATAAAAATTCAGCCGCCATTTCCTGCCTTTGAGATAACCTGCAGCAAACCCCGCAACAGTCTTAGCAAAAGCAGACAATCCAAGATATGACCCCACTCCGATGGCATCAATTATCAATCCCATAAAAAAACCTACCATCTGTCCGAACAGTCTGCCTTTTACTCTTCCTGCTATAAGAACGAGCACAAGGATAAAATCCGGTCTTATATCCTCTATGGTTAACCATTGAACAAAAATGATTTGCGCTAACAACACAGAAAAACAAATTCCCAGAAATACAGCTACTCGAGCTAACATATAACTAAAACTTCCTTATTACAAAGACTTCTTCTATTTTCTTGAGATTTGCAAACGGTCTGATTATTGCAACCTGACTTATTTTATCCTCAGAGGGAATTACCTCCACAACCTCTCCAACCAGCAAGCCCTTTGGAAATATATCACTAAAACCAGAAGTTATCACTTTCTCCCCGGGATAGATATTCAAGCTTGAAGGTATATTTCTCACTTCTGCAAACTCACCACTCCGCCACTTCATTATCCCCAGAACCCTCGATGTCTGAAATCTCACACTAAGCCTGAAATTAACGTCATCAAGAACCTGAACAATTGAAGTATTCTCACCCGAAGACACTACTTTACCTACAACCCCTGAAACAGAAATAACTGCCATATTTGCACGAATCCCCTGTTTTTCCCCCACATTGATAAGTATCGAGCTTAAAACCGGTGTCACTCCCCTGTTCAAAACCTTAGCTGGTACAATATCATAAGTTGTATTTTTCATAAACCCAAGCAGTTTACGAAGCCTTTTATTTTCTTCATACGCTTCAAGCATTTCCCAGTTAAGCAGTTTCAACCGGAGATTCTCTCTCTTGAGCTGCCTGTTTTCTTCAACAATATCGGAAAGTTCATTGATCCAGAGTCGCGGATAATGAAGGAAATAAAAAAAATCAGCCACTTTTCCCTGAATCTTCCTGATAGGTGCCGCATCATTCGTCATCAATATTATAATTGATAGAATAATCAGCAAAGCAAAAACAAAATACTCATGATTTTTATATATAAAATTTAAAATGCGTACAAACATCAAAAACTAAATCACAGGAGAATATCCCTGTACCTGTCTATGTTTTCTAAAATAGCCCCTGTACCTCTGACAACAGAAAGAAGCGGTTCTTCAGCCACATGTACCGGTAATCCAGTTTCTACCCTGATTCTCTGATCAAGCCCCTTAAGCAAGGCTCCGCCCCCACTTAAAATGATCCCTTTATCGAGAATATCAGAGGAAAGCTCAGGTGGTGTCGACTCAAGCGCCTGCTTTATAGCATCTATTATGAGGTCTATCGTATCCTTAAGACATTCCCTTATTTCCACACTTGAAACCTCTATCGTCTTGGGTATCCCAGCCACAAGGCTTCTTCCTTTAACAGAAACCGTAGTATCGTTAATAGGCATCGCGGATCCAACCGTACATTTTATCCATTCAGCCGTCCTCTCTCCTATCAAAAGATTATGTTCTCTCTTGAAATACTGTATTATAGCTTCGTCCATTTCATCACCTGCAACCCTGATAGTCTGCTTGGTAACAATCCCATTCAGCGCAATTACAGCAATCTCTGTAGTTCCACCTCCAATATCGACTATAATATTACCAACAGGCTCCGATATGTCAATACCAATTCCTATGGCCGCTGCTATAGGTTCTTCAACAAGAAAAACCTCTCTCGCATTCGCCCTATCGGCAGAATCTCTAACAGCCCTTTTTTCCACCTCCGTAATTCCCGAGGGAATACATATAACCATCCTGGGTCTTGCAATCCTGGATATATTTATCTTCCTTATGAAACCGCGTATCATAGCATCCGTCATCTCAAAATCAGCAATAACCCCATCCTTCAGCGGTCTGACGGTAACAATATCTTTGTGGGTCTTCCCAAGCATTTCCTTCGCTTCTTTTCCAACAGCTACTACCTCCCCTGTATGAGCACTCTGGGCTACAATGGAAGGCTCATTAAGAACAACACCCTTACCCTTTACGTAAATTAGCGTGTTGGCTGTGCCCAGATCAATTGCCAGGTCGCCCGTAAAAACATTAAACAATGGAAATCCCATACCATCCTCTTTAAGTTAATGTTTAAACACTCTCTTCCCTGTAAAAATCATAAATATTCCATACTCATCACAGGCTTTTATCACTTCCTCATCTCTTATGCTTCCTCCAGGTTGAATGACCCCCTTAATACCATGCTTTGCTGCAATGTCCACCGAATCTCTAAATGGGAAAAAAGCATCCGAGGCCATTACAGAACCCTCTGTACTTATACCGGCTTCTTCAGCTTTCCTGAGAGCTATCTTTAGAGAATCAACCCTTGACATCTGACCGGCTCCGATACCCACAGTCCCTTTAGAATCAGCAAGAACAATTGCATTGGATTTGACATGCTTAACAACATGCCATCCCAGCTTAATTGCTCCCATATCTTCCTTGCCTGGCTTCGCTCGAGTTACAATTTTCCACTCTCCATCACTTGGGTCCTGCCTCTCTTGTACCAGAAATCCCTTTCCGAAACTTTTAATATTAAAACCGAAATCCAAAAAACCACTATCGGGAATAACAAGACGAAGGTTTTTTCTCTTTTTTAGAACCTCAAGAGAACTATCAGAGAAACCGGGAGCCACTATACACTCCAGAAAGCTCTTGACAAGCTCCCTCGCAGTCTCTACCTTAACTTCACTGTTAAAAGCAACAATACTTCCAAAATAGCTCACAGGGTCAGTCTTTACTGCCCGAAGATAGGACTCAACCTGTGAGCGAGCAACTGCAAATCCACACGGATTGGTATGTTTTATTATTGCACAACATTCTTCATCTAATCCCTTGACCAGCTCATAGGCTGCCAAACAATCTATATAGTTATTATAAGAAAGTTCCTTCCCATGTAAAACTTCAAATGGGAAATCCCCGTTATCACCCCTCAAATAAAAAGCAGCCTTCTGATCCGGATTTTCCCCATAGCGCAGCTCCTTCCTTTTTCTGAGGAAAAACACATCAATATATGGCATTTTCTCCTCATGCCCATCATTGAAAAAACTGAAAATGACGGAATCGTAATAAGAGGTACGGGCAAAAACCTCAGCTGCAAGCCTTTTTCTATAATCAATATCCAGCTTCCCGGCTTTAAACCTCTCAATAAACTCCCTGTACTGATCAACCCCACAAAGAACTGCAACATTTCTATAATTTTTCGCTGCCGCTCTCAACAAACTCGGCCCACCTATGTCTATCATCTCAATAATCTCACTTTCAGTCCCACCCTTTTTAAACACATCCTCAAAAGGATAAAGATTAACCACAACAAGCTGAAAAGGGAAAGCTCCTATCTTTTCGAGATCTTCAATATGCTCTTTTTTTCTAGTATCTCCCAGAATTCCAGCAAATACTTTCGGATGAAGCGTCTTCACCCTCCCGCTCAAAACCTCAGGAAATCCGGTGTAATCCTCGATTTTAATCGCTTCAAAACCCTCTTTTTCCAGGAATTCAAACGTCCCACCGGAAGAATATACCTTCACCCCCTTTGAGGTGAGTTCACTCACGAGCTCCCGAAGACCTGTCTTATCCCATACACTTATCAAAGCACGTTTTACTCTTTCCATATCACTTTCCTGCCCTCAACCAGAAGTTTATCCTCACAAAAAGCCTTCACAACTTCCGGGTAAACTTCATGTTCTACTTTAAGGACTCTTTCAGCAAGAGTTTCTGGGGTATCATCCGGCAAAACCTCAATGGGCTTCTGCAAAATAATAGGCCCATTATCATAGCGTTCATCAACGAAATGCACAGTCACACCCGTGAGTTTGACACCTGACTCAATTACTGCCTTATGTACCTTCATACCGTAATACCCTTTGCCACCAAAGTTGGGAAGCAATGCCGGATGAATATTTATTATCGAATTTCTATAGCGACTCACAACAGGTGCAGGTATAAGCTTTAGGTAACCAGCCAGTACCACAAGATCAATCTTATAGCTCTCCAGCAGCTCTATAAGCGCTCCCACATAATCGTCACCTGTTTTAAACTGCTTCCGGCAAACCCAATGAGTGGGAATACCTTCCCTCTTCGCAAGTTCGAAAACCGGAGGATTATGCCTGTCACTAACAACACAACATATCCTACCTTTAATCTTCCCTTTCTTAACCTCTTGTAAAATTGCAAAGAAGTTGGAACCTCGCCCTGAGGCAAAAACAGCTATGTTTTTCAACTTCCCACCAGCCTCTTTCATAGTCACTTAAATTTACTCTAATAATAACCTTTTACCAATTAAAATCAATGCCCTTCAACCCCAAGGAAATCCTTTATTCTGGCAAATACTCTGTCCAGCTTCTGGGAATCCTCAAACACATTAAAGTTGTCCGTTTCAACAACAAGCACGTTAAATTCTTTCCTCGCTCTTTCAATCCAGCTCTCATACAATTCGTTTAAACGAGTCAGATAGGAAACATCTATACTCTTTTCAAAACTTCTCCCCCTGTTCCGAATGCGTTCCACTAAGGTATCTACATCTGCCCTGAGATATATAATCAAATCTGGCTTCCTGAGATATGGAACCATTATCCCAAATAACTCCCTATAATTTTCCCAGTCTCGCTTATCCATATGACCCATTTCGTACAGATTCCTGGCAAAAATTTCCACATCTTCATATATGGTTCTATCCTGAACGGATGAGAAGCCACCCTCTGCCATCAACTTGTGCGTCTTAAATCTGTGACTTAAAAAGTAAATCTGAAGATTAAAACTCCAACGTCCCATATCGCTGTAAAAATCTTCGAGATACGGGTTATTAATAACCGACTCGTAAAAGGGCTTCCAGCCGAATCGCTCAGCTATAATCCTGGTCATCGTTGTCTTTCCTACACCAATATTACCCGCTACGCCTACAAAGAATTTTCTTCTCTCAGTCAATCTTTTCTCCCTCTACATATTTCTCATGCGATTTTAGAAGTCTTACATTTACAAACATATTCTCAAGGTTACTCCTGCTTCTAAGCATAACCCGTACATAGTTGTCAGAAAGTCCCTCATTTACACATTCTTTATACTTCTCAAACAAAACCTCAACTATCCTGTTTTCCTGAGATTTAAGATATTCTCTCCTCTTTTCGACCGAAAGAGCTTGAAGTTTCTCCGCTCTCCTCTTCTTTTCTTCCTCATCCACTTTCCCATCAAAATCTGCAGCAGGAGTGGACTCCCTTTCTGAAAATCTGAACACATGAAAATAAGCAAAGGGATACTCCCTCAGATACGAAAACAAATTCCTAAATGCCTCCATATCCTCTCCCGGAAAACCAACAATCACGTCGGTACCAACACAAACATTTCTCCCGTGCGAAAATATCTTTTCAATCTTATCCGTAAAGTGTCGAATAGTATACCTTC
>QNCQ01000138.1 GCA_003645825.1 Fidelibacterota bacterium | reverse complement strand
GCTTAATGTATTGAGAGCTATAAGGAGGGAAGGCACAAGAGACTTCTGGAAACTCCAAACTCTTCCGCGTCAGACCCGGAATTACATACCCAATCTTATGGCTGCAATTATAATCGCAAGAAACCCGGGAAAATACGGATTCGAATACAAACCTTTACCAAAACTGGAATGGGATGAGGTTATTTTAGACAAAAGTTATGACCTTGAGGCAATTGCCAGGGTAACGGGTATTCCCGCAAAAACCCTAAAAGAGTATAATCCAGAACTAAGGAGGTGGATGACTCCACCTGATGTAAAAGAGTATGTTCTAAGAGTTCCATATGGAAAGGGTGAACACGTTCGCAAAAATCTAAAGAAGATACCTCATCTTAAAACCGGCCCCAGGTGGATCGTGCACAGGGTACGAAGAGGACAGACTCTCTGGTACATTGCAAGAAAATACGGTACAACGGTCTCCGCGATTGTTTCCGCAAACAAAATAAGGAACGAAAATCAAATCAAAGTTGGGCAGAAGCTACTAATTCCTGTAAGAGAGTATCGAGGCTTTACTTCAGGGAAAAAGAAGATTGTACATGTGGTTAAAAAGGGAGAATCGCTATATCTCATAGCGCGAAAATACAGGGTTAGCGTGCGTCAGTTGATAGCATGGAATAATCTATACGGCAGAAGGTACATCTATCCCGGGCAAAGATTGTACATCTATAAATCATACGGTAGTTGAGAATAGTTTATGACAAAAGCCGATAAAATTATAGGTTTGATTGTTATCAGTTTCCTTATATTTGTAGCTATTGGACTGATCTCAAACCTCACTGTAAGAAGTTCCAGAAGTAACTCCGAAGTCATCCATGGTCAGGGAAATATTGGAGTTGTAGAAATTGAAGGTCTGATACTAAAACCGGACAGGATTTGTAAGGAGATAGATAAATTTGGAAAAAATAAGCGTGTAAAAGCAATCATCCTCAAGATAAATTCCCCTGGGGGTGGAGCTGCTGCCTCGTGGGAAGTGTATCGGAAAGTACTTGAAGTAAAAGAAAAAGGTAAGGTGATAGTTTCTTATATTGGCTCCGTTGGTGCATCCGGTGCTTATTACATATCGGTTGCTTGTAACAAAATAATAGCCAATCCATCTGGAATCACAGGAAGCATAGGAGTTATAGCCGATATACCGGTTTTCTACAAGTTGCTTAACAGGCTGGGAATAAGCATGGAGACCGTGAAAAGCGGCAAGTATAAAAACATCGCCTCGCCGTACGATGAGTTCACGGAAGATGAAAAGCAGCTACTGCAAGGAGTGATAGATGATCTATATACCCAGTTCTTTCAAGCCGTATATGAGGGGCGGAAGATAAACAAAAATTACTTGAATAAAATAGCTGACGGACGTATCTTTACGGGCTTACAGGCCTTTAAGGCTGGACTTGTTGACACGATAGGCACTTTTGATGATGCGATAGAGTTAACCTGTAAACTTGCAGGGATAGAAGGAGAGCCCAGATTGATTTATTTGAAAAAGAAAAAAGTAACCTTGCTTGACATTTTGTTATCTGATATCGGTGACGTTTTTTCACGGATATATTTTTATCCGAGGATGAACTATTTAATAAAATTAAGAGGGAGGTGAAAAGTGACAAAGGCGGACATTGTCAATATTGTATCAAATGCAACAGGACTAACTAAAGTTGACACAGAAGCGGTGATAAATGGCTTCATCCAGGTTGTCAAAGATGCTTTACAAAGGGGTGACAGAATAGACCTTCGTGGTTTCGGGAGCTTCAGTTTAAAAATAAGGAAACCGAAGAAAGCAAGAAGGCCCGGAACAGATATCGAAATTGTCCTGCCTGAAAGAGTAGTTCCCGTATTCAAACCCTCAAAATTACTAAAGGAGAGTATCAAGTTAACACCGGAAGATTTGAAGTGAGAAATTTTCCTCGGAGGTGATTAAATAATGCCTTGCGGTAAGAAACGGAAAAGAAGAAAGATAAGAACCCACAAAAGAAAGAAAAGGCTTAGAAGAGATAGGCATAAAAAGAAGAAAAGATGACGGAGAAATGGTGGTATCATTTTAGATGCCACCATCGTTTATGGACAAGCAGCGAATATATACTGTTTCAGAGTTATCTTTTTTAATAAAGGATCTATTAGAGAGTTCTATACCTCCTGTATGGGTTAGCGGAGAGATATCCAATTTTTCCAGGAGCCGTAAGGGACATATCTACTTTTCATTAAAGGACGAAAATAGTTTGATAAATTGCGTGATATGGAAAAGTTTCACAGAAAGAATTCCCTTTAATCTTCAGGATGGAATGAGCGTTCTTATTTATGGTGAGGTTGTCGTCTATCCACCACAATCCCAGTATCAGGTAAGAGTATACGAAATAAAGCCAATTGGAGAAGGAAATCTTTACCTCAAATTTCAACTTCTTAAAGAGAAATTGCAGAAAGAAGGACTGTTCGATGCCGAAAGAAAAAAGGAATTGCCCCTCTTCCCGAGGAAAGTCGGGGTGGTAACCAGCATCACAGGGGCCGCTATACGGGATATTCTGAATATAAGCGGGCGGAGAAACCCTTCCGTAGAGATCATTATTTTCCCTGCCCAGGTTCAAGGAGTCGAAGCGGCCGATACAATTGTAGAGGGGATAAAATTTTTTAACGAAAGGGTACCTGTAGATCTGATAATCGTTGGTAGAGGAGGAGGCTCTCTCGAGGATCTATGGGCATTTAATGAAGAAAAGGTGGTGCGTGCCATTGCCGATTCAGAGATACCTGTTATAAGCGCTGTTGGACACGAAGTAGACTTTTCTCTTTCCGACTTCGCTGCAGATTACAGGGCACCAACACCATCAGCAGCTGCAGAGGTGGCCTTTCCAAGTCGTGATGAGATAATAAACTCAGTAGATTACTACATAAGAAGGCTACAGAGGGAAATTTCTTCCCTTTTTTCCAGTAAGCAGGACAAATATAAAGAACTTAAGAATAGACTTGTAAGACTCAACCCTATAGGCATTGTCCAGGAAAAATTCCAGAGGTTAGACGAGCTGGAAAACAGAATGCTTAGAGCCATGAGTAAAAAATTCGAGATAAATCACCTGAAGCTAAAAGAACTAACCGGGAAATTAACTGCCCTGAGCCCGAGGGCTATACTAAAACGAGGGTATTCTATAGTGTTCAAACTCCCCGAAAAAAGCATAGTGAAGAGCACTCAAGATGTTAGAATTAAAGACAAAATAAGTGTGGAAGTTCTGGATGGAAATTTCAAAGCGGTTGTGATAAAAAACTAGCTAGTTGAGGGCTATATGCAAGATAAAAATTCCGAACTGAATCTCGAAGATGCAATGAAAAGACTTGAAAAGATCGTAGAGACTCTCGAAACGGGTGATAAAACCCTGGAAGAATCAATAGAGCTTTTCGAAGAAGGAATGAAGCTTTCTAACATGTGCTACAAATTGCTTGAGTCTCTAGAAGAAAGAATCAAAGTGGTCATGAAAAAAGAGTCCGGCGATTATGAAATAGAAAATTTCGAGGAGTAAATTTCACATGAATATTGGTATTTTTTGCCATCCCGGAATAGATGTTGTCTTTTTAAAAGAGTTTGTTTCGTTTCTAAAAAAAAGTGGGCATGAAGTAACCATCTTTGGCAATGCCCTTTCCGAACCTGAAGGTAGGAGCCAGGAGCCTGGCGAAATCATAGCTCATGCAGACCTGATAGTCAGCGTAGGCGGAGATGGAACACTTCTACGCACCGCCAGATATGTTGGAGACAAGGAAAAACCTATCTTGGGGGTTCACCTTGGAGGACTTGGGTTTCTTGCGGATGTAAGCCCTGAGAACTATAAGGAAAAATTTACCCAGTACTTTGCCGGAGATTATAAGATAGAGAAAAGGAGCGTCCTGGCCTCCAAGGTAAGAAAAAATGGAAAAGTTGAAAAGTTCTTTGCTTTCAACGATTTTGTAGTTGACAAAGGCAGCAGCCTTAAAATGATAAAAATCAAGATCTTTATTGATGGTGAATTTTTGAACACCTACCGAGCAGATGGGTTGATAGTTTCTACACCCACTGGCTCAACGGCATATAACCTCTCCGCTGGTGGGCCGATAATTTTTCCCTGCCTTGACGTTATAACGATAAACCCTATATGTCCGCACACTCTTTCTGCTAGACCACTGGTCATTTCTGACATACAGGAAATCAAAGTAAAGCTTGAAGACAGCAAAGGAACCCCTTTCCTATCAATAGATGGTCAGATAAAAACTGAACTCGATAACCGCACGGAAATAATTATACAGAAAGCAGAATTTCATCTTAAGTTAGTTAGGCTCAAAGAAGACTCATTTTTCAAAACTCTAAGAGCAAAGCTAAACTGGGGTAAAGATGTAAGAAGCAACTGACATCAAAAGGGGAAATTACCATGGAGTACAGAAGGGTAGGAAGGAGTGGGCTGAAGGTAAGTGTATTTGGGCTTGGAGGGTGGTTAACTTTTGGAGAAAGCGTAAAAGATAAAAAAATTATAAATCGTATAATCAAAACGGCATACGAAAAAGGGATTAACTACTTCGATATCGCTGACGTCTATGCATTGGGGGAAGCTGAAAAACTCATGGGAGAAGTGCTAAGAGAGTACCCGCGTCACAGGCTTGTTATTACGAGTAAGGTCTTCTGGCCCATGAGCGATGATATAAACGACAGAGGGTTATCAAGAAAACATATTTTTGAGTCCATTGATAAAAGCCTGAAAAGGATCGGCACAGACTACATAGACATCTACTATTGCCATAGATTCGATCCAGAGGTCCCTCTTGAAGAAACTCTGAGAGCGATGAGTGATCTTGTACATCATGGGAAAATTCTCTACTGGGGAACAAGCATGTGGTCTCATGCCCAGATTCTTGAAGCCATGATGCTGTGTGAAAGGTATGGATTATATAAACCCATTGTTGAACAGCCTGTATACAACCTTATAATCCGTGAGCATTTCGAGAAGGAAGTAAAACCTTCAATAGAAAAATTCGGTATAGGAGCAATTGTATTTAGTCCTCTTCTATCTGGTATTCTCACGGGCAAATATGATGAGGGAATTCCCCCTGGAAGCCGCCTGGGAAAATCGGATGTCATAAGAGAACGCCATTACACTAAGGAAAATATCGAAAAAGTAAGAAAATTTAAAAATATAGCTGACAGAATTGGTTACTCAAGAGCCCAAGTAGCCCTTGCATGGCTAAAGAGTAAACCCGAAGTTTCAAGCATCATACTAGGAGCAACGAAACCTCAACAACTTGAAGAGAACCTTCGGGCACTGGAAATAGAGCTAACCCAGGATTTGATAAATGAGATAGAAAATATCTTTGTATAAAAGATTCCGGTCACTTCCGCTTGTAGCAGGCTCAAGACTGTTATTACCGCTTACACGTACTGCAATTCTTGCTGTAACATGTCCTACAGGAGGGTGAAGTCTCAGAAGCAACGGTAGCTTTCCCAATGGATGAAAAAGAGGATATTAATCTCTTCAGATTACCTTTACTTCCACAACCAGGACACCGCACCCTTTCCTCAGAAT
>QNCQ01000137.1 GCA_003645825.1 Fidelibacterota bacterium | reverse complement strand
AGGGGTTCCACATATACCCTCCGCTCCTTTCTTGTGTAAAACACTGGAGTAAAGAGGAAAAGAGTCGAGCAGAAATAAAAACAAAAACAAATAAAACACTATATATTTCAGATTTCCTTGTCGCCCCATCTGTCTGCCTTCTTTTCCTTTAAAAATCCTGCCACATTGATTTACTAAATTTTACTGGCCGGTTACCCGAACCATGAAGAGCTAACCCTACGAAATTTACAATCCATCCAGCAGTTTATCACCTGGAAAATAGAACTTCTTGTGTTATAGAATTTCTGGCAAAGAATGCCTTTCCTCAACCGGATCTCTTGTCATTAACTCAATGAGAGCTTCGCGTGGTGATTTATCTTCAAAAAGTATCTTATAAACCTGCTCAGAAATTGGCATACTAACCTTATACTTCTTCGACATCTGATGTACCGTATGACACGTTCTAACACCTTCAGCTACCATCGTCATGCCGCTCAAAACATCTTGTAGCTTCCTTCCCTTGCCTATCTCTTCTCCAATATATCTATTGCGGCTGTATCGGCTGTTGCAGGTTACTATAAGGTCTCCAACTCCGCTTAGACCTGCAAATGTTTGTTCCCAGGCCCCCAGCTTTACCCCCATACGGGTAATCTCAAACAGGCCTCTGGTTATGAGAGCTGCCTTTGAATTATCACCTAGAGCAAGACCATCACAGATACCGGCTGCAATCGCTATCACATTTTTGATAGCTCCTCCAATCTCAACTCCGATAATATCGATCGTTCGATAAATGCGGAAATATGTCGTCATAAACTGTTCTTGAACAAACCTGGCAGTCTCCATATCGGTGGAAGCTGCCACAACACAGGTAGGTATTTCCCTGGCTACCTCTTCTGCGTGACTGGGACCGTGTAGAGTAACTATCATATTGTATGGGTGCTCGAGCACCTGATGAATAACCTGACTCATCCTCAATAGCGTGTCTTCCTCAATCCCCTTGGAAAGATTAACAATTATTTTCCCATTTGTTCTTCCTTTTATACCTTTCAGAACTTTCCGAACAGTATGGCTCGGTACAGCCACAACTATTACTTCACAGTCATCCACAACTTCGCTTATATCATTGGAAACAAAGATTGCAGGAGGAATCGGAATTCCCGGTAACAAAGGATTTCTGTGTGTCTTAGTTATAATTGACACATTCTCCGGGAAATACTCCCATACCTTAACAGAAAACCCTAATTTGTTCAGATGTATAGCGAAAGCTGTTCCCCAGCTTCCGGCCCCTAGTATAGCGACCCTCATCTATCCTCCCGAACAACACTCCCTATCAAAACAGGGTCTTCAGATTCTCCTTGCAGACACTCAAATACTTCATCTATGTCGTTTTTATCACAAATAATAACGAAGCCAATCCCCAGATTGAATACCCTTCTCATTTCATCTTCAGGGACATTTCCTGCGTCTCTAATAAGCTTAAAAATTGGGGGCCACTCCCATGCATCCCAATCTACTTCAATTCTCAACCCCTCTGGAAGTATCCTGCGGGTATTCCCTACAATCCCACCACCTGTAATATGACTCATTCCTCTAACCAACCCTCTTTCAAGCAACCCTGATACGGGGCCAAGATAGGAACGATGAACCCTCAGTAATTCTTCGCCAAGGACACAACCAAGTTCGTCTATATACTCTTCCAGGGCAAACTTCTCCAGCAACACTTTCCTTGCCAGCGTATAACCATTTGTATGAAGCCCTGACGATCTGAGGCCAATTAAAACATCTCCTTCTCTTACTTTACCGTAAAGCAATTTTTCTCTTTCAACTACCCCAACAATTGTTCCTACTAGATCAAACTTTTCTCTACCATACACATCCGGCATTTCCGCCATCTCTCCACCAATGAGAACGCACCCATTCTGCCTGCAGGCTATGGCCAATCCACTAACAATTTCTTCAATATATTCAGGGAGAAGTTTCCCAATTCCAATATAATCGAGAAAGAAAAGAGGCCTGGCCCCGCATGTCAATATATCATTCACACAATGGTTAACCAGGCACTGACCTATTGTATCAAATTTCCCTACGGAGGCAGCTATCATCACCTTAGTACCAACCCCATCCGTACTGGATACCAACACCGGCTCTTTATACTTCTCTTTTTCAAATTTGAACAATCCACCAAATAGGCCAATACCAGTTACCACGTTTTTATTAAATGTAGTTTTCACAATGTCTTTGATCCTGTCGACGGCTCTATTCCCTTCGTCTATATTAACACCAGCCTCACGATAGGTCTTCATCTCAAAAAATTATCCTCCATGTACATTTCATCTATAATATCTTTGTACTTTTTCTCTACAACCTGCCGTCTTATCTTTAGAGAAGGAGTAAGTTCCCCTTCCTCAATTGTAAATTCCCTTGACATCAATCTAAATTTTTTCACCTTTTCAAATTGAGAAAATCCCTCCATGGATTCCTCTATCACCCTTTCATATAACTCATTAGTTTCCCTTAAATTTACTAACTCTTCTCGAGTCTTCCACGATAAACCTTTTTCGCTTGCCCATTTTTCAAGATTTTCAAAAGCGGGTACGATAAGAGCAGAAATGAATTTTCTCTTATCCCCAACAACAAGAACCTGCTCTATCCACTTTGAAGCTACCAGTACGTTTTCCATGGGTTGAGGCGCAACATTTTTACCTCCGGAAGTCACAATTATATTTTTCTTCCTATCTGTTATCACAATATAACCAAACTCATCTAAAATACCAATATCTCCCGTACACAACCAACCATCAGAAGTAAATACATCCCGAGTAGCCTCCTCATTTTTAAAGTAACCCTTCATAATGTTTGGTCCCCTGACCAGAATTTCTCCATCATCTGCTATTCGAACCTTTACATTGGGAAGAGGAGGGCCTACTGTCCCTATCCTGTTTTGTTGAAGTGGATTAACAGACACCACGGGAGAAGTTTCCGTAAGACCATATCCTTCAAGAATCGTAATGCCAGCGGCATTGAAAAATTCACCAATCTCCCTCGGCATAGGAGCACCACCAGAGACAGCGAACCTCAGTCTCCCGCCAACTCTTTCATGTAGCTTTGAAAGCACAATCTTCTTTAATAACGAATAAATAATAGTTGTAAAGATCCCTGCCTTTTTTCTTTCTGCCTGCTTTTCAACGATTTTTCGTCCTGTATTAATAGAAAGCCAGAAAAGCTTCTGTTTGAGCTTTGGAAATGTAGAAACATTCTCTATGACTCTTGCATAAACTTTTTCAAAGAGTCGTGGCACAGTGGTCATAACTGTAGGCTTAGCTTCCAACAAATTGTCTGCAACTTTTTCCACTGATTCAGCATAAAATACTTCTGCTCCTATCGAAAAACTAAGATAGTGCCCTGCCATCCTTTCGAAGCTATGACTCAAAGGCAAAAATGAAAGAAAAACATCCGTTTCATCAACTTCAAGTACTTTGAGAGAACCATATATATTTGACGTCAGGTTCTCATGCGTTAGCATTACCCCCTTTGGTTCTCCTGTAGTTCCTGAAGTATAAATAAGAGTAAGGAGATCATCTTTTTTAATCTCTTCAAGAGCTCTCTCCATTATTTCAGGATTACTGGAAAGATAGCCTTCTCCTTCCTTAAGAAGTTTATCTAGAGACACAACTTTCTCATGCTCAACCTTGCTGTTATCCAGCACAATAATTTTTTCAACCTTAGGTAAGTCTTCAAGAATAGAAAGCAATTTTTCCATCTGCTCTCTATCGCCAGCAAATAGATATCTCGATTCCGAATGTCTTACTATCCATTTTACTTGCTTCGCTGTAAGCGTCGGATATATTGTAACAGTTACTCCTCCAGCAACGATTATCCCATAATCGCTCATTGCCCAGTACGGACTATTGTGAGCAATAATACCAACCCTATCATTTTTGACAATTCCTAGCTTTTTAAGCCCTCCAGCGATTTTTAGAACTGTTTTTCTTACCTGTTCGAAACTCAGAGATCTAATCTGACCGCTTTCTTTAAACCTATAAGCGATTTTATCTCTGAACTTTTTAGTTGATTGATCAAACATCTCTGTGATTGTGGCATACTGCGGATATTTCTCTTCCATGATAAACCTCAATTTTCTCTTGATTTTATAAAATAAAAAAATAATTTTATAGAGCTTTTTGCCGAGGTGGTGAAACTGGTAGACGCAGCGGACTCAAAATCCGCCGGGCTTCGGCCCATGAGGGTTCGAATCCCTCCCTCGGCACTATAATGCTCAATAAGAATTTGAATCCTAAGTAAGAAACTTTTACACTGTATAACACTCAAAATCAGCTTCTACGCTCAGTAACCTCTGATACTTTTTAAAACGGTTTTTGCCTTGGCCACTTCTTCCCTGGCAGCAGGATAGTTTTTCACCACTTTTCCAAATTCTTCTATAGCTTTTTCCCGGTTACCCAGTTTTAAATGGCAGTAGCCTATCCTTAGCTGTGCATATGCAGATTTATTTCCATCCCCGAGATTAAACACTTTGTTATAAGCATCAAGTGCTTCTTTGAATTTGCCCTGGAAATAGTACGATTCGCCGATCCACCACTGAGCGTTGTCAGCAAGGCTATGTTTAGGATTTAGAGAAATTAGTTCTTTAAACGTAGCAATAGCCTCCTGATATCTTTCCTTCTTAAAAAGCTTGAGCCCAGCCTTATAAAGCTCATCTATTCCAGATAATTTGACTTTTCTAACATCTGGCTTAAATTCACGGATTTTCTTTTTTCTTACCACAGAAACTTGCGCCACATCGGCAAAGCATTTTCCCTTCCTTGCCTTGTCATAAGTTAATTCAATAGATACTCTTCTGTTTACGAATGACTTGGACTTACCCGCACCAGGCATAAGTGGTTCTTTAGTACCTACTGGTACTATTTCAATCCTCTCTGCAACGTTCTTGCGCTCCTCAGGCTTAAACATCTCCAGAATCAAGCTGGCAACTGTTTTACATCTTTCTTCACTCAAAAGCAGGTTTGTTTCTTCATCTCCGGAAGCATCAGAATGACCATACAGTCTTACTTTAATGTCTTTATCCCCTTTCATTGCTTTGACAACCTTAACTAGAGTAGCCACATAGTTAGAATTAAACGTTAAACTCGGTACTTGATATTCACCTGGGTCAAAATAAATATCCTCGATCAGTGCACTCTGTAGTTTTAACAGCCTCTCAATTTTAATTTCACAGATGGGCTCTTTTTTCTCTTTAAGTACAGGCTCGACTTTTTGTATCTGAAGGGGTGGCTTGGCCTCTACGGTTCTAGCCTTTTCCCTCTCTTCAGGCTTTATGGTAGGAACTGCAGTTTTTTTCTCTACAGGAACTTCAGGAGGTTTCTCCTTTACTATTCTCTCTTTTTTTACCGCTTTCGCCATATTCTGTTTTTGAACCGCAGTTTTTTCCACCTCTTTTTTAACTTGTTTAGTTGTAGACGGGGCTTCTTTCCTCATACTCTCTTTGGAAATAACTTCCTTCTTTGTTTCCTTAATAGGTGCTTCCTTCTTCACAGACTCTTTGCCACCCCCGCAGGCAAGGAGCAATAAACCAAAAGCAATCGACAAAATAATAAACCTCT
>QNCQ01000136.1 GCA_003645825.1 Fidelibacterota bacterium | reverse complement strand
ATAAAAGCAAAATTGATTATAACAAACTCATTAAATTTAAACCTGTAATACTTGATCTTTTTAGCTCACATTATCGTAAAATGTCTCCCCAAGGTGTATACCATGTTACTGAATCAAACAATATACTGAAGAAAAATACATTTCAAATTATTGTTACACATTCTTAAATTCTACAAAGGAAATGGGTGATAATGAATGGTACTAAAAAAAGGAAAAAAGAACAGCTGACAATAGCAACCGAAAAAGATATAACATACAGCACCCTCTCCGATGGATTCGATTGGTTTTACTTCATCAACAATTCCCTCCCGGAGCTTAATCTCGACGAGACAGATACCACCACTTCCTTCCTGGAATATAAACTCGAGATTCCTCTTATTATATCTGCAATCAGCGGCGGCGAGGATACCGGTGATAAACTAAACATGCAGCTGGCAGAGGTTTCAAACGATGAAAAAATTGCCTTAGAACTTGGCAGCATTAGACCATATCTTGAAGATAAAGCCAAACTCTCAATACTCAAAGAAATAAGGAGTATTTGCAAAAACAATCCCTTAATAGCCAATCTGGGAGCTGTACAGGTAAAAAGCTATCTTAAAATTCTTCCTTCTGTAATAGAAGAAATCGGAATAGACTGTTTTTCCATACACCTTAATCCTCTACAGGAAGCCATTCAACCTGAAGGTGAACCACTTTATAAAGGAATAAAAGAGGCGATAAAAAGTTTAAAAAGAGAGATAAACACACCCATAATAGTCAAAGAAATTGGTATAGGGTTATCAAGGAACGTGGTAGTGGAGCTCATGAATATCGGGATCGAATACATAAATATCGCTGGAGCAGGGGGGACATCCTGGGTAAAAATCGAAAGCGAACGGATAACAGATAAACTGAAAAGAGAAATAGCAAGGGAATTTTACGACTGGGGAATTCCAACCGCCACTATCCTAAATGAAATAAGAGATCTTACAAAAGATGTAAAAATCATTGCTACAGGAGGTATCGACCGCGGGATAAAGTTCGCAAAGGCAATTGCTCTGGGGGCACATCTTGCTGGAGGTTCAAGAATATTCGTAAAAAAGTGGACTGAAGGAGGACAAAATGCTATAAGAGAACTAATACACGTATGGAAGGAAGTACTTAAAATCGCAATGTTCTGTACAGGGTGTAAAAACATTGATGAATTTAGAGCTAACAAAAATATAATAAGAGAAAAGTATGCATTTAATTCGTTCACTTAGAACGCTCTTATTACTCTTGCTTACCATATCTCTCATAGTCTGTGCCAGAGGAATTCGCCCAACAAAGATCGCCATATTTTGCACTGCCACCCTATCGGGAGAAATTGAGCCCTGCCCTGGGTGAAAGGGAGAAAAACTGGCGGTCTTGCCAGGAGAGCAACAGTTTTTAGAAAATATCTTTCCCGGTACAGAGATGTCCTTATTCTTGAAACAGGAGATGTATTTTCCAAAAGGACAATATATGATTCTATAGAAACAAAAAGAGAAAAAGAAAAAGCATACCTAATAATCAATGCCTACAATTTCCTTAAGTACGACGCTCTAAACATCGGTGGCAAAGATCTGATTCTTGGAACTAAATTCCCAAAAGAATTATCATAAAAGGCACATTCCCCCTTTGTATCATCCAACATTATAAGCAAAGAAACTGGAAAACCAGTATTCAAAGCCTACATTATAAAACAGGAACCATCAAATTTGGCATTATAGGAGTCATCCCATATCCCGAATACCAAGCTCCTGATTATCAAGTAACTGATGCTGTAAAGGCTATAAAAGAGATCCTGAAAAAGGTAAAACCAAATGTTGACTACACAATATTACTTGCAGCACTAAATGAAGAAGACAAAAGAAAATCCTGAATCCCCGCGATGTAGATATATTCCTCCGTGGAAGACATATCTGGCTAAAAAATATCTCACTGGAAAAGGAAATAAGGAGCTAGAAAGGCAACACAGCTGAGTTCAGCTTTATAACACTGAGCGATGACATAAAACCTAACAAAAAGGTACAAAACCTTATCCTGAAATATAAAAGACCGAAACCATCAGAAAAATGTAACAGCCCAACAGCAAAGTAAAATCGGTATAAACCCAATTCTTTCCTGAAAGATGAACCTCCTGCTGCTCCTACTTTTCCTGCAGTTTTTATACTGCTCCATAAAAATGGCACACGTCAAAATACGCACATTCCCTGCATTTATCCGACTCTACTGGCCGAACGGGGAAATAACCCCGAAAAATATCTTCAAGAGTTCTTTTTATTAAATCCCTTGTACTATCCAGATACTTTTCAAACCGTTCTTTTTCACATATACCCCTTCCGTCCATGAGTCTGATCTGGGAAAACTGACCTGACCTTCTTCCATCCTTCACCGCATAGAAAACTCCTCCCTTAACTATATCACCCTGAGAAGAAAACCTTCTTTTCAGCATTAGAATGTAGAAAGGAATTTGAAAAGCCACTCCATCTTCGAGTCCCCTCACAGGATTTACCACACTGCCTAAGGACAACTTATATTCAACAATATAGACCCCATTTGTATCATTACTTCTATCCACCCTATCTACTCTGCACTTAAACCGGGCATCAGGCAATTTATAATCACTTGCTCCAAAATTCACCTTATCTACAATACTTTCTTCAGCAAATAGAGGTTCAAAATTAAGCTTCTTCAGCAACGCTAACTCAAACTCTATAAACTTTCTCAACCACAAATCAAGAAAATTAAAATTTCTTTCCAGCAATGGTTCTGGTAGAAATGATAACTGCTCGTAGTACCTTTCAAGTAATCGATGACTTAAAGAAACATTTTCCAATTCCTCTCTTCTCATACTCAGAAATTCATCCCAGCTCTCTACTTCCCCCCTTTTTTTCATTTGAATGTACCACTTCGTAAACTCCTCAAATAACTTGTGGACCAGGCTTCCTACCGTAAGTCTGTCCACATCTACATCCGGTTCTTCTATAACATCAATTTGCCAGATATTTTTACATAAAAAGAAAAACGGGCATTTTCTGTATTCCTGAAGCCTTGAAATAGAGATATTCTTCTCAAAAAACTGCAGGATCCTCCTTCTATTAAACTTCTCCTCCTTCGAGACCTCGCCATGATCAAAATCACCTCTTACTCTGGCAGCTTCCAGATTCGCTCTTCTCAAGACATCCTTAAGAGCAGATCGTAGCTCTTCGTCAAAAAGCTCCCCGTTGTCAGCTATACACAACAAATCTTCTATGCAATCTACTCCTATCTCACCGCCCGGCCGAGGTGGAAAAACAAACTCTTCAAAAGAACATTCCCTGCTATTCGCCAGCGATACAGCGTTTACAAGCTCAGCAACAAAAACAGACGGCCCAAGAACCCTGCCCAACAAGTCCTCTTCAGAAAACGTAATAAGTAATCGCTCTCTAACCATTGACATCAGGTAATAAAACAAAAACCTCTCTCTTTTTATATCAACCCCGGGCTTCACAGAAAAAAGCTTTTCCCCCATCCCCTCATTCATCACAATTTTCGCCTCGTCAGTTAAAACAGATCCTGTAGAAGGAAAAGCCGGAAATTCACCATCACATAGTCCCAGTATCACAAGACCTGAAAAGACTTTACCACGGGCATTCATAGCGTCTGAAACGAATACTCCACACCTTGAATCGGATTTAGACTCCATCTCGGACAGTAGGTCACTCAATATTCTGTAGAAGAAAAACAAATCAACCTTCCTCTCAGTTTTATCCAATACATACCTGAGATCTTCCAAAAAAGATATAACTTCCTTTCCCTCCTTCTCACCGTAGATATCCCTTACTGCACGAACTATCCTTGAAAGATATAACCCTAGCGAGGCAACAGATGGTAAAATAAACCATCGGAATAATCTGGTCAGGAATTGCCAGATATTTTTCAGTTCTCTTATCTCCTCCTCAATCACCTCGGTACTTTTTTCAACCTCATCATCAGCATTATCTTTAAGAAACTCCAGAAACTCCCTCCGCTTAATGCATCTTACAAGCCAGGACTTTACTCCACCTGGAACCCCCCAAGAAGTGGAGATAATCTCAAACTTCTGGATCACTTCCCTACCAAAAAACTCTTCCACTCTTTTTAATCTGAGCATGTCTATCAAATGTCCCCTTTCGAACCCAGAAAGATTAAGCTCAGCCAATCTCTTAACAAACTGAAAAACTTCACCAGTCATCGGTGCAACTACACCGTTCCCGGAGATAGGAATCCCGAATTTTCTAAAAACGAAATTTATAAGATAACTATAATCATACCCGCCCCTGTAAACAACACCAATCCTCTCCGGCTCAAGTCCAAGTCTTATCCATTCCTTAATCGTTCTTGCTGCTACTTCCACTTCGGCATGTCTATCAAAACATTTTACCAGCTTGAGTTTCACATTGTCCCATGTAAACCGATATGGGTTAAAAATGCCCTCTTCAATTATTCCAGCAACATTATTTGAAGAAAAAAGGTTATCCCTGATCGCAAGTATGCCCTTAGAATCCAATTTGCTCTTTCCCACACATACGACCTTCCCACTTCCAAAATAACCCTCCTTCAATTGGCAATAGCTATAAACCTTTTGTTTTCCATCGAAAACCCTTACAAACGTTTTATCAAAGTTTGCGATCAGATTTCTCAGAAACTTTTCCTGGAGTCTGGTCAGCTCATAGAATCCATCAATTACCAGTATGGGCTGCTCTAAACTCTGCACCCACTTTTCAACAAGACCAGTGGCCTTCAGAATCCTGCCAATATGTGTCACTCTGCGCTCTCTATCAGCAATCTTTTCCTCATCCCTGGCTATTTCGCTCAATTCATAGATCACAGGCTCATATACAGTTCCCCGAACATATCTCAGCAGTTCCTCAATGGGAACACCCATTTCATACAATTCCTGCAAGGCTTTCTGTAGAGCTCCGGCTTTTGATAAAACTCTCGAACCCCAGACACCACTTTTTGAATCTTCGTCACAATATTTCCTTAAAAGATACGAATACACAAGAAGCCTTTCATCAACCCTGGAAAAATTCCTGTATGGTTCCCTCAGATCATCAAGTATTCTATTAGCTAAATGAAGTATTGTCCCGATAAAAACCTGACCCGGTCTATACAAAATATCTCTCCGCGCTAGAAATTTCTTATACTCATCAACCAGATTTACAGACGATAATAGAAAATAGACAGGTACTCCCCTCCTAAGTTCGGGCTCCAAAAAAGAAAAAACTTTATCCATTATAGAACACTCTACCGGAGCAACAACGTAGACTAAATCCATCTCTTATCTCACTCACAAAAACAAAACAGGGGGCTTAAAAGCCCCCTCTTCTTTAAGAATCCTTAGCTTTACTACTTTCTCCCTTTTCCTTCTTCTTGAGATCATCAATTTTTTTCATTATCCTCTTAACCTTGTATTCCCTAGCTTTATAAACAAACGGATACTTTTCATTTCTCACATAATACCTGTCATCTTCTTTCTTTCCAACAAGTAATGCCCCTACTTTCTCTCCATTATTGTATATTTCTATTTTCACTTGTGGTTTATCAAGACCATACTTCTTAAATCCTTTTGGCT
>QNCQ01000135.1 GCA_003645825.1 Fidelibacterota bacterium | reverse complement strand
TTTTCAAGCAATTTCTTCCCTATACCTCTACCACGCATTTCAGGATGAACCGCAATATTGGCTACATGCGCTTCATCTTCAATAATCCAGTAAACAATGTACCCTACTACCTTCCCATCTATGTCAGCCACAAAAAACTTCGTCACATCGTCCACCATTACCCTGAAAAATGAAGGCTTACTCCATGGATTTTCGAAAGAAACCCTTTCTATTTCCATAATTTTTTCTATATCATTCACTTTAGCTTCTCTTATGATTACCTCTTTTTCCATCTATCAGCTTTAAACTCTGTGAGATAATATGGTTCAAGCTCAGGGTTACTCATCTTAATCAATCTATTATAATGCTTATAACCCAGCAGCGCAGCATGCACACCAGAAGGATATCGAACCTCTATCGCTTTAGTATCAAGCTCAAAGTCAAAATTCCCCACAAAAGACTCCACATGTTTATATTTCTTTACCACCTCCACTATGCTTTCTACGTGAGGTTTTCCCCAGAGGCTATCTTCGCTGTTGGCTAATACATAGTATACAATGTCCTTATGAGACCTGATAAAGAGAATCTTTTCTCCAGGATATTTATCCCTCACAACACTATCTAGAACTGCAATTGTTGGAACAGGAAGAATAGGAATGCCCAAAGCAAGAGACATCCCTTTAGCAAAACCCAATCCTACCCTGAGCCCAGTATAAGACCCAGGCCCAATACTTATAGCAATCGCATCCAGGTCATTTAAAGAGTAACCCATAGAAAATGCCTTGTTCACAAGCTCTACTATCCTCTCCGCATGGGCAAATTTCCCCAGTATAGAGTTATCACTTACTATCTTTCCATCTTTAACGAGCCCAACACTGCAATTCTCTGTTGAAGTATCAATACCTAGAATAAGCACAGTCTATTCCTCCAGAAACCTCAATTCATTCTTCGACAGTTCAATACCATCTATCTGAATATATCTCACGCCTTCCTGATCAAAGTCATGAAACAGATGAATAGTTATCTTATCATCAGGGAGAATCTCTTCTAGTCTTTCACCCCATTCGATCAACACCACACTATCAGAATATAGATATTCACTTATTCCGAGTTCAATCCACTCCTCCAGTCGTTCCTCCCTATAGCAATCCACATGATACACCGGGACCTTTCCCCTGTACTCATTTATCAGCGTAAACGTTGGACTTTCAACTGGATCAGAAACACCCAATCCCTCACAAATTCCCTTTATCATCGTTGTTTTACCAGTCCCAAGCTCCCCAATTAAAACAACGACTTCCCCACCATGAAGTTTCTCACCGATTGCTTTCCCAAGCTTTCTTGTATCTTCAGCACTTTTTGAAACAACCTCAACCATTTATCCTTTGGGCTCCAGAATCGCTACAGGCATTATCATTTCCTCCATTGAAACCCCACCATGCTGGAAAGTATTTCTGTAAAAAGCCTGATATTTGTGATAATTTGTAGGATACACAAAGAAATAATCCTCTTTGGCTATAATATAATTCGTATTTATTCCGAATGAGGGCAGTAAATACTCGCTGGGATCTTTTATATTAAGAGCATACTTTGGATGTGTACGCAAATTTTTTCCGTATTTAAACCTTATATTAGGCGAAGTTTCCCTATCTCCAACTACTTCCACATCATGCTGCACCCTTATGCTACCATGGTCACTTGTTATAACAACTTTAAAATCCTGCTCGGAAAAAAACTGCAAAATTGAATAAACCCATGAATTCCTGAACCACGAACGAATTAGAGACCTATACCCGGCTTCATCGGGTACAATCTCTTTTAGAAACTCCATCTCAGACCTTTTGTGAGCCAGAATATCAACAAAATTCACCACAACACTTATAAATGAAGACCCAAGATAAGAACCTATTTTTTTTACAAGACTCCACCCTTCCTCAGCATTTATAGCTTTCACATATTTATAGCCGCCTTTCAGTTCAATCCCCTCCCTGCGAATATAATCCCCAAGCATTACCGGCTCATATCTGTTCATAGAACTTTCATCCCCTTCTTTAGACCAGATTTCAGGATATCTCTCGCTAAATTTTGCAGGGAAAAGACCACTAAAAATAGAATTCCGGGCAAAAGGAGTTGCCGATGGTATTATGGAATAATAGTACTCTACCTTCATATTGTACAACTCATAAATCTCCGGCGACAATGTAAGCCACTGATCAAGTCTCATGCAGTCTATCAAAATAAAAAGAACTTTATTTCCCTCCTGTAGAAAGGGGAAAACATATTTTTTCAAAAGGTCAGGAGAAAGAGTAGGTCTCTTCTGTGGATGTTCATTTACCCATTTCTTATAGTTCTTTTCCACAAACTTTGCAAACTCTATATTAAAGGTTCTCTTTTGATCACTTAGGGTCTCTTTTAAACCAGGGTCATCGTAGCTATCGAACTCAACTTCCCATTTTGACAACTTTTGGAAGAACCTGATCCAATCTCTCGGCCCCAGATCCTGAAACCTAAGGTTCAGCACTTTCCTAAACTCTTCAAGATACGCTTTTGAAATCTGTTCCAGGGTTATTTTGTTATGTTCCAGCAATTTTTTACACACAAGCAAAACCTGAGAAGGATTTATGGGCTTGGTAAGATAATCTGCGATCTTCTTGCCGATAGCTTCCTCCATGAGGCTTTCTTCTTCATTCTTGGTTATCATAACCACGGGAAGGGCTGGAGATAACTCCTTTAGTTCCTCAAGAGTTTGCAGACCATCCTTCCCAGGCATTATCTCATCAAGCAAAACTAAATCAAAATTCTCCTGCCCTACCAGTCTCACAGCGTCCTCTCCATTGGTAACAGGCACCACTTCGTATCCTTTGCTCTCAAGGAATAGAATGTGAGCCTTTAAAAGCTCTATTTCATCGTCGACCCACAAGATTCTGCTTTTCTTCATATTTCAAGCACTCCTAACAACCTTATAAATATACACATTTATTGAATTTAAAGCCTACCTCTATATTAATTACTTCCACTGAGGTAAATTGTGTTGGAATTTTTTATTCAGAATAGGGGAAATAGAACTATTTTCTATCTAATCTATCTCACAGGTTATTCTCTTTAACAGTCTCTCAGCATCCTTCTTTATAACAAGAACATCATCTGAAATCTGTTTTGGTTTAATATCGATTATCTCCTTCAACCTTTCAATTGCTTCTTCCCTCCTCCCGGTACGCAGATACATCTCCGCAAGCCACAACCGTGGCAGAAGCAGACGCGGATACATCCGCAATGCAGTTAAAAGACTCTCCTCAGAGCGACTAAAATCCCCAAGCCGATAATAGCACAATCCCTCTGCTATGTAAATGTTCTTATCGTTGAAGGTCAGTCTGGCACGCTTTAGAAATGGCAGCGCTTTCTCAGGCTGATTAAAGTAGGCGTAAGCCGAACCAATGTGAAAAAGAAGCTCCCCCTCATCGGGTAAGTCCTTCAATGCCTCATGATATTTCTCTATCCCCCTGCCTAAAAGGTGAGCCTTAACGTACGCTAAACCTTCCCTCCAGCGAATATATGCTCTGCTCAAAGCTACCGAATTGTAAACCATATAAACTACCAGTAACCCTGAAAAAATCCTGTATGGGAAGATGTTTTTGAAGGTGAAAGAGACTCCCTTTTCCAGGTTTCTTACCTTCAGATTCAATGAAACCAGTGCAACCATAAAAGTAAAAATCACCCCAACAGCCACATTACGCAATGGATTATCAACAAAAGAATGAAAAATAACAACCACAAGGGGCATACAAACTCCATCGATAACCAAACGCATTCCACGATCTTTTCTCCTTACCAGCAACAGGGACCTTATTCTGTAACAAACATATCCAACAAGCAATACAGTAAAAAATAAACCAATCACCCCTGTCTCCGCAAGCAACTGAAGATATTCACTATCCGCCTGTTTCATATTTGCAGCATGATCAAAAAATGGTTCATGACTCTGATCATCAAAGAACATCGCCTGATAGTTGAGGTATTCAACAGGATAACGTCCCAGACCAATACCCAGCATAGGATATTCACGAAACATGTTCCAGGTAACACGCCATACAAATACCCGCCCCTTCACCGATTCTATGTTCAGATTCAAAAGCCACATAAAGGAAATTACCACTACTGTACCAATAACAATTAAGGAGCAGATGGAGACAATCCTATTTCTGAAAAATTTTTTCCATAGCGTTCGGATTTCATGGTTATAGAACAAAAAGAGAGTGAGCAAAAGCGCAAGCCAGGCTCCCCGACTCTGAGTCAGTAAAAGTGCCACAATCATAACTCCCAGACCACAGGCCACCAGAGCTCTCCAGCGAGTACCACGACAATACTTCCATACCGCTACACCACAGGGAAAAACCATCGCCAGATAACCACCAAGAAGGTTTGCATGACCGAGCGTACCCACAACGCGAGGGCCGAAGGTGACTACACCATGAGGGTGTAAAAGATCCAGCCTGAAAAATTGTAAAAGACTATAGATAGCTTCTACAACCCCCACGCAGAAAAGTCCTGTTAAAGCACAGAACGTAAATCTGGAGAGGTCTTCAACCCCGGTAAAACCAATACTTTGAACCAGAACATAAAACAAAACCAGATAGCAAACGGTACGAAAACCATCCGGAGTAATACGACCATTTATAACAGAAGGAACCATAATAAAGAACAAACAACCTATCACTATAACGTCAGGCAAACCAAACTCAACCCCTGTCCTTCTTCTCAGAAAGTGAATGAACAGAGCGGAAAAAAGGGCAACCCGAAAAAACAGCTCCTTGGGGACATAAAAATCCCACATCATCCTGTTATAGATGACCAGGGGAAGAGCCCAGACTGTTATGAAAAACGTATATCTTACTATCTTTGTTATCCGCAGCCCAGCCAGAGAAAAATCCACCGATAGCGAATCAAACTTTACTTCAATAGTATCATCTTACGACACGCTTTGAAACCGCCACTTCTGAATACACAAATATAAACTCCATTCGGAAGCGCTTCACCGGAGTCACCATGACCATCCCACGTAACGCGATTATACCCCGGTCCAAGACGGCTATCGATGAGACGCCTGACCTCTCTTCCCAGCATGTCGTATATCGACAGGGTAACGAATGCCTCTTCTGGCAGATAAAAATCTATCGTTATGGTTGGATTAAACGGATTTGGATGTCCCTCTCCGAGCCAGTAACTGGAGGGGGAAATACCTGCCACCCCGGGACTCTCACCAAACTCTCCTGGCTTCGGAAATTTCCATTCAACAGGTTCGCCTATATCAAATTGCGCCATCTGTGTTAGAGGATAATCAGGATATTTCATCTTCATTCGGGCCAAGATTTCCTCCGCTTTTTCTCTGTCTTCGAGGTCGTTCAAATAAAGATTGAAAAGAGTGAACAATGCCTTATACTCTGCCTCTGTACCGGGATTGTCTGAAATTACATATTCAGCTCTCTCGATAGCTTTCTTAATCTCCCCATGGCGTATATTCTCTCCTATCAGCAACTCCATTGCCTCGATACTTAACTCTCTATTCTCAGATTTTACCCACTGGCTCAAATATTCTTCCAGCCCTTCTTCCTTCAGCGACCTCCAGGCAAAGGCAACCCTAAGT
>QNCQ01000134.1 GCA_003645825.1 Fidelibacterota bacterium | reverse complement strand
TTCATTTCTTTAAAAGCACTCTCTATTATCCCCCTGGCAAGCCCCCGCCAACCAGCATGAATCGCCGCAATTACCCCGGTCACTCTGTCATAAAATAGTAAAGGAACACAATCTGCCGTCTTCACCCCAAGAACCAGCCCCCTTTCTACCGTTATCAGACCATCAGCTTCCCCATGAACCCCCGGGTTACTGACCACTACAACCTTGCTCCCATGAACCTGCTCCACCTCGGCAAAACTCCCTGGGTCCAGCCCTAAGTTAATCAGAAAGAATTCCTTTTCCCGCATACCTGCACTCCGACTTCTCTGCTTCACACCAAACACATGAAAGACACCTGGGAAACTATCCATAACCATCACGCTCAAAACTTCCAGTTCACCAAACTTCCTGCGAACAAAACCGGTTCTCATAACACTATCTCTGAACCACCTGCCCGTTCTCTATATTTGCAACAGGAACAATTTTACTTCCATCATATTTTAAAACAAAAGCACTCGAATTCACCCTTGGTCTGACTCCGGTAAAAGAAATATTTCTAGCAATACCTCTGAATAGCTCAAGATCACTTAATCTATTCCGCAAACTTTCTCTGGATATATCCCCATCACCAATACAGGAAAGTATCGCATTCATGGTATCATAACCATAAAGCTCAAACCTTCCAGGAAACCTCCCAAACTTTGCACGGAAACCCACCGCCATGTTCCGATACGAAATCTTACTTCTATCAATGTAATAATCCGAAATAAAAACAAGATTACCAACATAGGATCTGTTCCTCGCTAAACGGTAATCATCATACCAGTTACCATCTCCAAGCAACACAGCATCTATGTTATAATACACAATCTGCGGTAATACATAATCAATATCTGGTGTATGAACGGGCAAAAATATACCCTGTATTGTGGTAAGCTTAAACCCCAAGGTATCTCTTTCCGGAATCTCAAACTCTACTGAATCCATAAGACCAGTGAAAACCAAAACCTCCTCCAATGTCATCTGGACAATGGAATCACCCAGAACATAGTTGTAAAGAGAATCATTAACAGAGAACAAATTCTGAAAATACATGGAGCTGTCACTGTTTATGAGCACCTGTAAACTATCTTTCATAACAGAAATTTTTGCCATCAGTTGTTTGCGAGCGAGCTCCAGCCCTATCCTGCGTACGGTTTTTAACTGCCTGCTTAAGTCATCAGGTTCGTAATACCATTGCTGGGTCAATATATTTCCACCACTTAAATCAAATGCCTCACAAAATGCATCTGTTATCTCTTTCCCATACTCATCAAGGGGAGCCAGTGAAACAAGATTTTTTATATTCAAGGTTTCCCTTGCATACTTTGCAAGCATATAGCCTGCATTAACAAAATCTACATTAGCCTGAAACACATATTGTCCTAACCCCGTAATACGGCTGTCAGTCGCCGTAGGTGTTACCAGGGGAAGCCTTCTCTCATTTGCAATAATACCCGCAGGCACACAATTTTCACTCTTAACTGGCCCAAACACACAGACAATTTTCCTATTCTTCGATATATAATCAATCTGATGAATCGTCTTGTATATATCTCCATTATTATCAAAAATTATAAAAGAGACATCTACATCTGAAATTCTTCTAAATTGCATCAGCGAATACTTTGCACCATCTAGAATTGCACTTCCCACATCTCCCAGGTCACCTGTCAAAGGCAATATAACCCCAATATAGTATTTTTTATCTCCCCCAGCTTTTATCTTTCTGTAAACCTCTTTATAGTATTCATCATAAGCAGTTCGCTTCAAGTCCTTCCTTACCGACTTGAGTTCTCTTATACCTTCCTTATCAAGCCCGATACCACCATATTTCTCAGCAAGCTTAACAACCACAATAGCATTCTCTGGTCCGGAAACATCACTCTTCAATTTCTCAAGTGAATCAATGCCAAGATTAAAATCCGCAATAACATCTATCATATCTATAGCTTTCTTTATAAGCCTCTGGTCATCAGAGCATACCACAACCTTTGCGTAATAGACAAACGAACTATCATATTCCCCTGACAACAAGAAAGCATCACCCACACTGTAAAGAACATCATCCCTGTATCCCGACTCTGGAAATTCCCTCAGAAACCTTCTCGCCAGCTCGATTGCATCCCTATATTTCCCGACTCTTATTGTGCTCTTAATCAGCATCAGAAAAGAAGCCGTATAATATCTATTGTCATCCGGAGATATGGAAATCAGGTCCCGAAACACACTCCAAGCACTACTATACTCCTGCCTGTTATATAACTCCACACCACCCAGAAATTTCTCCTTCAAGGTGTCAATCACCGAAGCAGAATCCACAAAGGCAGTATCCTTAGAAATCTCGTTAAACTTGAACTCCTGCCCATTAGCCACACACACACTAAAAACCACGATAAAAAAGATAGTTTTCGCCCTCATGATCCCCAAGTTTATTCCCATTCTATTGTTCCGGGAGGTTTGCTTGTTATATCGTAAACCACCCTATTGACACCTTTTACTTTGTTAACAATTTTCGTCGCAACTCTGTCAAAAACATCATAGGGAATTTTAGCCCAGTCAGCGGTCATGCCATCTTTGCTTGTAACAGCCCGCAAAGCCACCACATTCTCATATGTTCTCTTATCTCCCATTACTCCTACAGTCTTCACGGGAAGTAAAACCGCAAACGCCTGCCAGATTTTGTAATATTCGCCCGACTCCTTTAGCTCATCCAGGAAAATTTTATCAGCCTTTCGAAGAAGCTGAAGTCTATAAGGGGTAACCTCTCCAATTATTCTCACAGCAAGCCCCGGACCAGGGAAAGGGTGCCTGAGTAAAATCTCATCCGGAATGCCCAGCTCTTTTCCTATCCTCCTGACCTCATCCTTAAATAAAAACTTGAAGGGCTCTATTAGCCTGAATTTCAGCCTCTTTGGTAACCCTCCCACATTGTGGTGACTTTTTATAGTCCGGGAGGGACCCTTCACAGATCGACTTTCTATGACGTCCGGATAGAGCGTCCCTTGAGCAAGATACTTTACATCTCTGTATTTCTTGCTTATCTCCTCAAATGCTCTTATGAAAGTTCTCCCTATTATTTTTCTCTTCTTTTCAGGATCAACAACTCCCCTCAAAGCAGATAAAAAAACTTTCGAATAATTGAAACCCTTTATTGGAACTCCAAGCTCTTTTTTCAGCCTTCCTATCACCTCCTCCTGCTCATTCATCCTCAGCAATCCATTATTTATAAAAACCGGTACACACCTCCTTCCGAGAGCCTGATAAAGTATAACTGCCATCACACTTGAATCCACCCCCCCACTCACAGCTACCAGGACCTTTTCATCACCCACTTCTCTTACAACTTCCTCTTTTATCTCATCCACTATATACGCGGAGGTAAAATCTGCCCTGAGTCCGGCAATCTTAAACAGAAAATTCTTTATTATCTCTATTCCATCAGGAGTATGAACCACCTCAGGATGAAATTGCAACCCCACAATGGGCTTCTCCTTGTGGACAAGAGCAGCCGGCGCACCATTCTCCGAATAGGCCACAACATCAAAGCTATCTGGAATGGTATCAATATGGTCCCCATGACTCATCCAGACATAAAATGAATCCCTCAATCCGCCAAAAATAGCACTGGGCTTACTAACCTTCACCAGACTCCTGCCATACTCTCTTATCCTGTCAGAATGAACTTTTGCCCCAAAATGCTTTGCCACTAATTGCAAACCATAACATATACCCAATATTGGTAGCCCCATACCGAAAATTCGAGGATCAGGCTCAGGAGAAGCATCTTCATACACGCTTGCAGGTCCTCCGGATAGGATAATCGCTCCTACCCCTTCCTCCTCTATCCTCTCAGGAACAACATCAGGCTCCACTATCTCGGAGTAAACATTACACTCCCTCACTCTTCTGGCAATAAGCTGAGTGTATTGAGACCCAAAATCAATCACCCATACCTTGCTTACTTTCTTCATTTCTCCCATTCCACCTTGTTAAACCAGCTCTGGAGTTCTTCCATAACTCCGTAGTTTGTCATGTCGTAGTGTATGGGGGTAACGGAAATATAATTTCTCAGAAGCGCCACATCATCCACCCCTTCGTCTTCCTCCTCTATTATCTTATCCCCTTCCATCCAGTAATAAACTCTATTCCTCGGATCAACCCTTTTATCAAAGCTCTCCGCATAGCCAGACATACCCTGTCTGGTAAGACGCACTCCCCTTATCTCCGACTCACTTTTTACATTGGGAACATTAATATTCAAAAGCGTATTCCTTGGCAAACCCTTCCGCAACACTGCTCCTACAACCTTAGTCGCAAATCTCGCTGCCGGAACAAAATTAGGGTCAGTATAAGTCCCCAGAGAAATTGCTATCGAGGGAATTCCTATAATAGTCCCTTCCGTCGCAGCAGAGACCGTCCCCGAATATATCACATTTATCCCCGTATTTGACCCCAGATTTATCCCTGAAACAACCATATCAGGTTTCCTGTCAAGAAGAGCAAAAACAGCAATCTTCACACAATCCGCAGGAGTACCCGAAACGGCATACCCTTCCCAGCGACCATTCTTCGAAAACCTCTTCACTCTTAGAGGGTCCGAGAGCGTTATCGCATGCCCTACTGCGCTCTTTTCACTCTCAGGAGCAACCACAGCAACATCCCACCTCTTCTTGAGTTCCGAGACAAGGACATCAAGCCCCTCTGCAAAAATACCATCATCGTTGGTGACCAGAATAAAACCTTTCCCCTTCATCATGTAAAAAACCTTAACAATCTTATCAACAAATCTCGCAACTCAGACCTTTTACAAACGATATCGACAAATCCTTTTTCAAGCAGAAATTCCGCTCTTTGGAACCCCTCGGGCAAATCCTGTCCTATTGTCTGCTTTATCACACGTGGGCCGGCAAACCCGATAAGAGCTCCGGGTTCGGCTATATGTATATCACCAAGCATCGCATAGCTGGCAGTAGTACCACCTGTTGTTGGGTCAGCCATAATTGAAATATAAGGCAATCCCTTTTCATGCAGCTTTGTAAGCCGGGCACTCGTTTTGGCCATCTGCATTAAGGAAAGAACTCCCTCCATCATCCTTGCACCACCAGACTGGGAAATTATAATCAGAGGCCTCTCCAACTCTATAGCTCTGTCCACAGCACGAGCTACTTTCTCTCCCACAACAGATCCCATACTGCCCCCGATAAACCTGAAATCCATAACTCCCATAACAACACCAATACCTCCTATGGTACCGATAACTGTTCTAATAGCCTCATTCATCCCGGTCTTTGTTACCGCGGACTTGATCTGCTCTGAATACTTCTTCAAAGCCTTAAACCTCAGGGGGTCATTTGATCTGAGATTCTCATTAAATTCCTCATACTCCTCATCCATTATTATCTTCAGATAAACATCACTGGAAACTCTGAAATGATAACCGCATTTCTTACAGACCCAGAAATTTTTCTCAAGCTCCCTTCGGTATAAAAACTCTGAACAGGCTGGACATTTTGTCCACAACCCATCAGGAATATCCTTTTTCTCTGTGCTTAAAAGCCCTTTTTTCGTTCTTTTAAACCATGCCATATTATCTCTCTATTTTTTTGGTTAAAAGCAAAGCATCATCATGACCACTATAATACCTCTTCCT
>QNCQ01000133.1 GCA_003645825.1 Fidelibacterota bacterium | reverse complement strand
CAATTTTTCGGCAATGTGGGGAAGGAATTTTAATGTTTCCATGAATGAAGCGGGATTGGACTATAATGCTAATTACGTGAGAACTCCAGAGGAGATAACAGGTGTTCTCGGTTATCCACAGCCGTCAAGGGTGTCGGATAGCAGAATATTTTGCAACTCATTTTTCAGTAGGGCCAAGGTTAGCTTTCAGACCTTTGCTGTTAGGTTAACCAATATGCTTTCGAGCGGTACATACTATGAGATGAGCATTGAGCATGTAAAAAGGGCGTATGAGACGGGCCCTATAGCAAGGCGTGATACCAGTAAGAAGTATGAGTTTGCACCTGGGAAGTTTACGGATGAGTCCCCATTTGGGTTCAACCCGTATCCTGAACCTGGAATTGATGGGATGATGACCGGGGCGCACACAAGTACTGCTAGAGATTCAAGCAAGGTTGCATCCACCACTTTTAAATTTAGCCTGACCAGCCAGGTAAACTTTTATAATCTGGTAAAGACTGGCTTAGAACTTGTCTATAATGATCTGGATATGAATTACAGCGAGTACAAGCTTTTGTACGGTAGCAGCTTTTATAGGATGAAGAAGCATCCAATTAGAGGGGCTTTTTATATTCAGGACAAAATAGAGACTGAGGGCTTTATTATTAACGCGGGCTTGAGAGTAGATTATGATAATCCCAATACCAGGTGGCCTGCCCCCAAGCAGTTTGAGAGAGGATTCTTTTCTGCTGCGTATGTTCCTTCATATGATGTTAAAATGAAAGATGTCAAAGGAAAGTTCTTCTTGAGTCCGCGGCTTGGGATATCTCATCCGATTACAGAGACTTCCAAACTGTTCTTCAATTATGGACACTTCCAGCAGCTGGCTCCTTATGAACATATGTACCGTTTGGTAAGGGATAAGGATAATCAATTATTGATTTTTGGTGATCCTGGGATGAAAATGGAACGTACAGTGGCTTATGAGCTTGGGTATGATCAATCGATAAAGAGGATTTTTCTTATCCAGATAGCGGCATTTTATAGAGATATATCAAACGAAAGGGGATATGTTTTCTACCAGAGTGCCGATGGTACAGTGGCATATAATAAAGAGAGTAATAATATGTATCGAGATATTCGAGGTTTTGAGGTTACGCTTCGGAAGATGGGTGGTAGATGGCTACGGGGATTCGTTAACTATACCTATCAGGTGACGACAAGGGGACATTTTGGGAAAATGGAGATTTATGAGGATTTGGTCAAACAGCAAGAGTATGATAGGCAAACTCGTAATCTCTATCAGGAGCGTCCCATCCCACAGCCATATGCAAGGGGTAGCATTACTCTTGCTGTGCCATCTGATTTCGGTAGTGGTCTGGTCAATACGTTAGTGGCTGATTTAAACTTGAATTTGCTTGTTGACTGGAGGTCGGGAGCTTGGATCACCTGGAATCCAAAAAAGAAATTAAATGTGGCTCAAAATGTGAAGATGAAAGACTGGTTTAATGCGAGGCTTAGATTAAGTAAAACCTTTAAGCTTTCCAAAGTAAGCGTTACTCTTTTTGCTGATGTGAATAATGTTTTTAACTATAAGGTGCTGAATCTGAACAGTTTTTATGATATCAACGATTATCTGGATTATTTTAATTCCCTGCATCTTCCCGAGAGTGATGACTATGAGAACATAGTTGGTAATGACAGACCCGGGGACTATAGGAAGCCGGGAGTTCCTTACCAGCCTATAATTCAGGTTGGTGACGTAAATACTCTGGGACCGGATCAGATAATGGATAACGTGATCTACTATGATAGTCAGATGGGGAAATACATGGAGTACAGAAATAATGGATGGGTTGAAGTCGAGAAGAAAAGAATGGATAAGATATTGAAGGATAAAGCTTACATTGATATGCCAAATCTGACCAGTTTTCATTTTATCAACCCACGTGATATCTTCTTTGGAATAACGATATCATTTTAAACAATGGGGTATGCAATGGTAGTGATGAAAAGATTCTTTGTGATGGTAATGTTTCTCTTGGTGGTAGCATGGCAACTATTCCCTCAGGCTCAAGAGTATCGGTGGTTAAAGATTGGTTCTTTACATAGCTGGTTTTCCAATTACGGTGCCGAGATTGAAATCAAGGGACCAAACAGAGCTCAGGAGGATGGATTGAGATGGCCTGCTCTATTCAGGTATACGGATTGTTTGGTGGCGAAGGCTCTATGGATAGGTACCACAGATTACTATGATAGGGTTACAGATATTACCTATCCATATAAGGTCATTGTTGTGGGACCGAGAGCAGAGGATCCGAAAAACCAGTTCATTCCTGTAAGGTTTGTTATGTACGGTAAATATAACCACCCAGAAGTTTACGTAGATGGTATCCCTGCTACCAGTAATTCAAATGACATTGTGGATTCGGTTGATGCGAGTCTTAAGGCAGACAGGATGATAATAAATGTTTTGCATACATATCTTGGGATAACTGTTACAAGGAAAATTATGGCTTTTTCGCAGCAGTTTCATGATAATTATTTCATTTATGAGTATACTTTTAAAAATACAGGTATTGTGGATGCGGATGGAACACAAGATCCCCGTACTCTCACGGATGTTGTTTTCTATTTTCAGTATCGTTATGCTGCTGGATGGGAGCCTTTCAGGCGTGGCTGGGCTCCCATAAACAATATAAGCTGGGGGCGAAATTCGATGAATCATGTATTATATTTTGATCCACTTGATCCTACAGAGCCTTTTAGAGTTGAGTATACGTGGTATGGTCCTCACTCAAAAAGCAAGGTTTATATGGATTATGGATGCCCTGATCCTCAAACAGGCAGGCTTGGGAGTGTACAATATATAGGGAATATAGTGCTTTTTGCACAGAAATCTCCTGATGAAATGGTGGATGATATAAATCAACCTTTTACAACACAGTGGATAGGTTCTGATTCTGAGGATCCAGTTGATTATAAGGGTGTGAACTATGGTGCAGATATGTATGATCCTGGAATTATGACAAGGAGGTATATGGCTATGACGGCTGGGAGGCCTCAAAAATCTCATGCGGAAGAGGTTGGAGATGGGTATGCTGATCTATGGGGTACAGATCCTGGTGGTTATTCTCATGGACAGGGGTTTGGCCCATACACTCTTGAGCCCGGCGACGAAATAAAGATTGTTATAGCTGAAGGTGTTTCAGGTATATCAAGGAAAAAGGCTGAGGAGGTTGGAAGAAACTGGTATAGAGTCTGGGGCAAAGGAGAAGATGTGCCCCTTATAATGCCTGATGGAAGTACTACAACCGATCCCGATGAGTATAGAATAGCATGGGTGAAGACTGGTGAAGATTCTCTATTTCAGACACTAAGGAGGGCGAAAGAGAATTTTGGAAGCGGATATGATATCCCTCAGGCTCCTCCACCACCAGACAAATTTTATGTGGAGTCTACCGGGGATAAGATACTGTTGAAGTGGTCTGAAAGTGCGGAAAATGTGTATAAGGAGCATTTTGGTGGATATGTTATATATCGTGCCGTCGGTAAACCAGATACATTTTATGAGAAGATTTTTGAGTGCGATAAATTGGAAGTAGCTTCACTAAAGCGTGATTTTGATGGTACTATTTATAATGTTTATGAGGATAGGACCCCTAAGAGAGGTTTTGATTATTATTACTATATCCAGACGAAGGATGACGGGTATTCTGGAGTAACTCTTTATAGTAGTATGTTCTGGACGGTTACGAACAGGCCTGCGCAACTAAAAAGGCCAGGATTGAACACACTGGAGAAAGTAAGAGTTGTTCCGAATCCGTATCATTTAAAGATGGCTTATCAGCAATTTGGGGTCGATGCTCCTGATAGAATAGCTTTCTTTAACCTGCCGAGGTATTGCAAGATAAGGATTTATACTGAGCGAGGAGATCTTATTAATGTCATAGACCATTCGGATGGTACCGGTACTGAAACGTGGAATCTTGTGACCTCGAGTGGTCAGATTGTAGTTTCAGGAATTTACATAGCTCTCATAGAGGCTTCCCAGGATCATATTGACGAAAGTACAGGCGAAATTTTGTTGCGTAAAGGTGAGAAGTGTATTAGAAAATTTGTGGTGATAAGGTGATGCATAGGAGAGTTTAAGATGTTTAGGTTAAATAACAATTGGCTCTATTTGTTTTCGCTCTTGATGTTGGCAGGTTTGTTGGGATGTTCGAAGTTCCTTCCCGAGGAGTTTCAGGAAAGAGGATATGAATTATTGGGACTCGATAGAACTGCTGTTGACGAGCTAAAGACTCCTCTTGTGGTATATGACACTGTTGTTGTACAAGGTGATACTGTTGTGAATGAGAAGAAAGAATATGTTTCCATTGTGACGGATACTGTGGGCAGTGCTCTTTTAGATAACTGGTCGTCAGCTCTTGATTCCGGTTTCATAAGTCTAGATACACTGCTTTTAGATACTTTGCTTCTGGTGGTGAATCCTACAGGTGCGGACAGCTCGTATTCTCTTGTTTTTGTGGAGGAGGAAGATGTGTATTATTTTTATGTAACCTGGGATGTAACAGAGGTTAACAAGGATGTTTATGTTGATATCGGCCTTCGTGATTCTCAGGGTGCTAGTGTTTTTGTATATGACAATATCTATGATGTTGGGATGATGGCAAGTGCTACTGCGACTTACTATACAGGAAGTGGAGGAGAAGTATCTGCCCCGATGATAAGAACAAAAGCAGGGTATAAACTCAGAGAAGGTGGGTATCTTGTAAGATTTTTTATTTCGGAACCTGCCAAGCTTGATACTTTTAGAATGGTAATATTAGGTGAATCAAAATATCAGGAGAGATAGAGCTATGTTGAAGAAAATTATGGTTATAATAGTGATTTTTGCTGTAGTAGCTGTTGTATATCCGTACAAAAAACTGGCGCAAACGGGGTTTCAGTTTTTGAGCGTCAGCCAGGTGAGCAGGGCATCGGGTATGGGAGAGGCTTTTATCACGATTTGCGATGGGGCGGATGCTGTTTTTTATAATCCTGCTGGAATGGTTTTGATGAGGTCCAGATTGTTTGAGGTTTCGGTAAACAATCTTCAGTGGATAGCTGACATTAAATATAGCTCTATTGGGATGGTTTTCTCTCCTTTCGAACGCAGGTATGGTGTATTTGGAATGAGCATTATGTGGGTGGACTATGGAGTCTTTTATGGAACCATGGTTTATCCCTCTCTTGATGGATATGTTGAGACAGGAACTTTTTCTCCCAGGGCAACATCTATAGGTGTCGCTTATTCCAAGAACCTTACTGATAGATTTATGGTGGGTGGGCAGATAAAATATGTTGCTCTGAACATAGGTAGGACTGTTATTCCAGACGCTATATCTGAGACAGGTTTGACAGCTAAGGACTTTGTGGCTTCTGTTACAGCTTTTGATTTTGGGACAGTATTTAAGACGGGGATAAAGAGTTTGGTGTTTGGAATGAATGTTCGGAATTTTTCTAAGGAGATAAAATTTTATAGGGAGGGATTTCAATTACCTCTCACTTTCACCATGGGTGTTTCCTTTGATCTTCTGGATCTGATAGATTCTGAGAAGAGAAGGAATAATTCGTTGCTGGTTGCGGTAGATGCAGTCCATCCGAGGGCTTATCCTGAATATGTGAATCTGGGTATGGAGTTGAAGCTTTTTGGGACATTTTCCAT
>QNCQ01000132.1 GCA_003645825.1 Fidelibacterota bacterium | reverse complement strand
ATGGCCTGGATTATTTTGCTTCGGAGTTTTTCCATCCCTGCAGTGGTGATTTGGAAGACAACGAGGTTGTCGAATTTATCCACTATCAGCCCTGGCAGTAGATCGGATTCTGAAAAGACGACTCTAAAGACTTCGGAGTTTTGATAGAGCGTTTTTCGTAGCCTGTAAGCACGTTTTATTCTATCTGAGAGAAAATCCACCGAAATCTCTTTTTTAGTTGTTGAGAGGAGTCTTATTGAAATGTTTGATGAGGGATTGATGTACCCTATCCCTATGAAGTTGTGTGTAGAATCGTAGATTTCTACCAGTTCCCCGCGTTTATAGTTTTCGATGCGTGAAGTAATGTCAGCTTTTGATATCCACAGAGAGTTTGAGATAGGACTATGACGTGTTTTCTTTACTATAACCTGTTTCACAATTCAAACAGTACACTCAAACGATGTAATTTAAGAAAGATTTTATTCTAAAAATGGGAATATTTGTCATATTAGTGTCAGCCGTTTTGTTAGGTTTATCACACTTTTTGATTCGGAAACTTTTTAAACTCAGCCGTGCAAGCGCAGGTGTATGGGTAGTTAGGGGTTGCATATTGTTTTTTACCGGAGTTGGCATAGAATATGCACATACCAGAAACGCTTTTTATTTCGGGATTATATAAGCGGAAGTTGAGGATGGAGATAAAAGCGATAATATTTGACTTTGATGGAGTAGTTGTTGATACAGAACCCTTATATGAAAATGCGGAAAACAGGCTCTTTAGAGAGTACGGGGTTGTAGTTGGTGAAGAAGACTGGAGGAGGTTTAAGGGGCTTTCTGAGGAAGCTTTTTATCAATACATTCGGGATAAATTTAAGATTGAGGTTCCCCTGCAAGAGCTTAAGAAGAGGGGACGGGAGTATTTAAAAGAAGAGTTCAAAAAAAATATACGGTATGTTGACGGTTTTCTGGAGTTTTTTCGTGCAATTCACGACAGTTATATAACGGCGCTTGTTACTTCCGCTTCAGAGGAGATTCTCACTTGGATATTCAATAACACAAAAATAGAAAACCGTTTTGATTTTGTTGTCACCTCGCAGGATGTTAGTAATTCGAAACCCCACCCGGAGCCATATCTGAAGGCATGTCAGCTAATGGGGATAAAACCTTCGGAAGCTGTTGTTATTGAGGATTCTATTAATGGAATAAAATCTTCCACCGGGGCGGGAATCCTGACTATAGGTCTTGCAACTACCTTTTCTCCAGAAGAGCTGACGGGTGCGGATTTTGTTGCAAAGGATTATACTGAAGTGACTTCAATAATAAAGGGATTAATTAAGGGAAGAGATAATGTCGAAAGTAAAAAGTTGGATGAGATTGTTGAAAATTGATCCTATACCGTTGATAATGGACAGAGCTCCTGTTTACATTAAGTACAGGACGGCGCTTGAGTTTTTTTCTGAGGATAGCGCTTTGATAGAGGAACTATCGGAAAAGCTCGAGAATGATAAAGCCAGGAGAAAAATCTTGGAGTCTCAGACTGATAATGGAACCTGGAAGTTAAAAGAAAACTATTCCCTGGAAGAGCAGCAGAGAGCGATGCAGTTTCTCCTTCAGCTGAAGATGCTTGCCCAGCTTTACGACCTGGGATGCAGTAGAGAAATGGCTCCTATACAAAAAGCGATTATTGCTTTGTTGAAAATGCAGAAGCCCGACGGGAAGTTTCCTTTGCACTATCATCATCATGGGCTTGCTCTTTTACTTCTGGTAAAGTATGGTTTGGGTGGGAATCCATTTGTAGACAAGGGGTTCAGATGGATAGCTAAGCGTCAGAGGGTTGATGGAGGATGGCTTTCCCCTGCAACAATGAAATCTGGAAAATCTTTTAAGTCAAGCAGAAGTGATATCTGGGCTTCTATAGTAATCCTTCAGGCGTTCAGCAGTCATTCCAGGTTGAAGAGATCTGAGACAGCTATGAGAGCCGCTGAGTTTATTCTCGATAGTTATCTGCAAAAGAATGAGACGAATCTTTTTCCAGAGGCTGAGGCCTGGAATTATCTCTATACTGACTACACTGATACAGGTCTTTTCAGAGGCGGAACTTTACGGTTCATTGAAGCGTTAGCTCCTTTGTATGATTTTCACGAGCATCCGAAGTTTAAAAAGGCTGTTAACTGGATGCTTGATCAGCAGATGAAGGATGGCTTGTTTCCTGCGGTAGCCGGGCTTTCTACCAAAGGTGATTTTAATGTTACTTTAAGATTTTTAATTTGTTTGAAGGAAATGGATTCTGCTGAGAAAAGAACAAACGTAGAAACAGGGGAAGAGAAAAATGAGTGAGAAGAAAGATAAAAGTTTGATAAAAATAGGGGAGAAAAAAGGGCGAAAGAAGAAGATTGTGTTTTCTCCACCTGAGGTTTTGCCAATTATGGCTTTGAGAAATACGGTGCTTTTTCCTAATCATGTTATACCTATTTATATAGGGCGTCCCAAATCGTTGAAACTTATCGAAAGCCTTACAGAGGAAAACAGAAAGATAATGGTTGTTGCCCAGAAAGAGGGTTCGATAGATGACCCCACGCCTGATGATTTGTATGAGTGGGGTACAGTAGCACTGGTGTTGAAAGTTTTTGACATGCCTGATGGGAGTAAAAGTGCGATAGTTCAGGGGCTTGAAAGGGGAAAAGTTGAGGAATATATAGGGGAGGAGCCATATTTTGTTGGTAAAGTGGCGCGAGTTCAGGAAATCTACAAGCCGAGCATAGAAGTAGATGCGATGGTTGCTAATCTAAGGCAGATATTTGCGAAGCTTGTGAAGGTTGCTCCATATCTTACTGATGAACATGCACAGATTCTTACAAATATTCAACACCCCGGAAGGCTTGTCGATAGAGCAATCGGGCTTATGAATATTCCCGTTGCTGAGAAACAGGAAGTTCTTGAGGAGGTTGATGTAAGAGATAGGCTCGAGAAAGCTACCGTTATTGTCAACAAGGAAATTCAGCGTATAGAACTTGGTGAGATGATACAGTCTGAAGTGCAGGATGAGATAAGCAAAGCTCAAAGGGAATATTTTCTTCGGGAGCAGCTGAAAGCTATTAAGAAAGAGCTTGGAGAAGATGAGACTACCCTTGAGCTTAAGGAGCTTGAGGAGAAGATAGAAAAGAGCAAGATGACTGAGGAGGCGCGGAAGGTAGCAAAGAAGGAGCTTGACAGGCTTCAGAAAATTCCTCCTTCCTCTCCAGAGTATACGGTTTCCAGAACATACCTTGATTGGCTGGTTGATCTGCCCTGGGGAATTTATACCGAGGACAATGTTGATATCAAACGTGCAAGAGAAATTCTTGATGAGGACCACTATGGACTAGAAAAAGTCAAAAGCAGAATAATAGAGTATCTTGCGGTGAGGAAGCTCAAGAAAGAGGTGGAAAAAGAGGACGTTGTGAAGGGTCCTATACTTTGCTTTGTTGGACCTCCGGGTGTTGGGAAAACTTCTATGGGAAAGTCCATAGCGAGGGCTATGGGGCGTAAGTTTGTGAGAATATCCTTGGGTGGTGTTCATGATGAGGCTGAAATAAGAGGGCATAGGAGGACTTACATTGGAGCTCTGCCAGGCAGGATAATTCAGGGGATAAAGAAGGCTGGTTCGAGTAATCCCATTTTCATGCTGGATGAAATAGACAAGGTTGGTGCTGATTTTAGAGGGGATCCATCGTCAGCTTTGCTTGAGGTTCTGGACCCAGAGCAAAATAATAGCTTCAGCGATCATTATCTTGAGGTTAGCTATGATTTATCGAAGGTGATGTTCATTGCTACTGCCAATATCGTGGATACTATTTTACCTGCTCTTCGGGATAGGATGGAGATACTTGAATTTCCGGGATATATTGAAGAAGAGAAGGTTCAAATAGCTAAAAGGTTTTTAGTTCCCAAACAGCTAAAAGAGCATGGTTTGAGTAAGGTTAGTGTTGAGTTTGAAGATGATGCGATAAAGCATATTATTCGAAGTTATACAAGAGAAGCCGGCGTCAGGAATCTTGAAAGGGAAATTGCAAATATATGTAGAAAGATAGCGACAGAGTATGCAGAGAAAAGGAGAAGAAGAAAGTTTGTAATTACTAGAGAAGAGGTGAGGAAATATCTTGGTCCTGAGAGATATATTTTCGATTTTGCCGAAAGGGTTTCCAAGCCCGGGATTGCTGTTGGTCTTGCATGGACTGCAGTTGGCGGAGATATTTTGTTTATTGAGGCAACCTCTATGAGAGGTAGTGGCAAATTGCATCTTACCGGTCAGCTTGGAGATGTGATGAAGGAATCTGCAGAAGCGGCTATGAGCTACATTAAATCCAATGCTAGAGATCTTGGTATAGATGAGTCCATATTTCCCAATATAGACATCCATGTTCATGTACCTGCAGGAGCGATTCCCAAAGATGGCCCGTCAGCTGGAGTGACAATACTGACGGCGATTTATTCTCTTCTTAAAAAGAAGAAGGTTAAAAATAACCTTGCGATGACAGGGGAGATTACTCTGAGAGGAGCTGTTTTACCAGTAGGTGGCATAAAAGAGAAAGTGTTAGCAGCTCACAGAGCTGGACTGAGGAGAGTAATTCTTCCTGAGCAGAATAGAAAGGACATTGTAGAGATACCACGGGAGATAAAGAAGGATATGCGCTTCGATTTTGTGAAAGAAATGTCAGAAGTTCTGGAGCTGGCTGTAAGGAAATAGTTTCCTGCTCAGAGTAAATAGATAATTCAGAGAGGACTTTTCACCCGTAAAATTTTGGTTTTGATGTTGTTCAAGTGTTGTTCGTCACAAGCTGACGTTGAAAATTTTTTAGATAGGAATTATATTGATAATTGGTGGTGAAATGATGTGGGAATGGATGGAGAATTTAAGCTCTCAGGTGTGGAAGAGGGTAGGGATTTCTTCTTATCTGAGAAGCTAAGAAGGGAAGGTGCCTCTGATGAGTGAAAACAAAAGAATTGCAATTGTAGAAGATGAAGGGCTCGTAGCTGAGGATTTAAAGCAGACATTAAAGGCTCTTGGATATGAGGTGGCGGGGATCTTTTCTAAGGGGGAGGAGTTTCTCGAGAGCGTTGGAACGAAGAACCCTAATCTTGTGCTTATGGATATAATGCTGAAAGGTGCTTTTGATGGTATAGAAACGGCGCAAAAACTTAAGGATTTGAGAGATATTCCCGTTATATATCTTACAGCCTATGTGGATGATGATACTCTTAGCAGGGCGAAGATGACGGAACCATATGGGTATATTGTTAAACCTTTTGATGAGAGGGTTCTAAAAAGTACGATAGAGACGGCATTTTATAAGTATCTGATAGAAAATAAACTACGGGAAAGTGAGGCAAAACTCTTTACGACCTTAAAGTCCATTGGTGACGGGATAATCACAACAGATACCAGGGGTGTTGTTAATTTTGTGAATCCTTCGGCAGAAAGAATACTTGGGTGGACTCTCGCAGAGGTTGTAGGGAGACATATTTCAGAAGTTTTTGTGATATTTAATGAAGAAACCGTGGAAAGGGTTGTAGATCCTGTGAGCATGGTTTTAGAGAAGGAAGTTGCTATAGAGTTGCCGAGCCATACTGTTCTGCTAACAAAGGACGGAAAGTTTGTACCTATTGTCGATAGTGCTGCTCCTATCAGGGATGAGAAGGGTAAATTTTATGGTATAGTACTTGTATTTCAGGAGATTAGTGAGAGAAGGGAGAGTGAAAAGAAGAT
>QNCQ01000131.1 GCA_003645825.1 Fidelibacterota bacterium | reverse complement strand
GGTATTGACACTCGAGGACTTCGCTTTCCAGGGTTGATTTCGTATAAAACTCTTCCGGGTGGCGGTACGACAGACTACGCCGTTGAAATATTTTACGAGGCTGTAAAAAAAGGGAAATATACTTGTTATCTTTCCAGAGATACGAGGCTTGATATGATGTATATGCCAGATGCGATCACTGCGATTATAAAGTTGATGGAAGCGGATGGCTCGAAACTTAAAAATAGAAATGCTTATAACGTGACCTCGATGAGCGTTACACCAGAGGAAATAGCAGCTTCGATCAGGAGGTTTATGCCTAATTTTGAGATTGAGTATAAGGTTGATGTAGTTCGTCAGTCTATAGCCGATTCCTGGCCTGATTCCCTTGATGACTCATGTGCGAGGGCAGAATGGGGGTGGCAACCTGAATATAGTCTTGAGAGGATGACAAAAGATATGCTGGAGAAAGTTTCCTTGAAGTTGAAAAAGATGGAGGAGAAATAAAATGCCAATTGAGAAGTTGTTAAATGCGTTATCAATTGAGATCAAGGAGCTTGAGGAGTCTGGGAGGGCTAAAGGAGAAGAAAAAATAATAACGAAAGTAAAAAAAGCAGAGAGAGAAAAGGGGCCAAGGTATATTCTGGAAGGCTTTGGTGATAAAGAGTTTATAAAGATGAATTCCAATTCTTACTTGGGCATGTCTTTGAGGGAGGAACTCATTAAGGCTGAGGAGGAGACAGCGAGAGACTATGGTGTTGGTCCTGGTGCAGTAAGATTTATAAGCGGGACGTATAAACACCATAGGGAACTTGAAAGAAAACTGGCAGAATTTCACGGCAGGGAAGACTGTATTATTTTCAGTTCGGCCTATTCTACGGTTATGGGGATACTGACTCCTCTAATAACGGGCGATTCCATCGTTATAAGCGATGAGTTGAATCATAATTGTATAATTAACGCCATAAGGCTTGCTCGCCCCAAAGAGAAACTGATTTACAAACACCTGGATATGATCGAACTTGAAAACCAGATAAAATACTCAAGAGGAAATGCGAAGAGACTCATAATAGTTACAGACGGTATTTTCAGCATGAGGGGGGATTATGCGCCGCTTGACGTGATCATGAGGCTTGCAAATGAGTATGATAAAGATTTTGAGGAGAATATTCTTGTTGTGGTTGACGATTCGCATGGGGTTGGGGCTTTTGGTAATACAGGGAGAGGGACTGAAGAGTACACCGGGGCTAAGGTGGATATTTTAATAGGGACTCTTGGAAAGGCATTTGGAGTCAATGGTGGATACCTTGTGGGCAGCAAAACTCTTATAAGATACTTAAGAGAAAAAGCACCATTTTATGTTTACTCGAACCCAATTACTCCATCAGAAGCAGCTGCTGCACTGAAAGCTGTCGAGATTCTTGATAGTGAAGAGGGAAGAAAACTTCTGGAAAAGTTGAGGGCTCTAACGAAGAGATTTGAGAAAGGTTTAAAAGAACTGGGATTTGAGATTATCGAGAGCGATCATCCGATCGTACCGCTTATGGTGAGGGATACGAAAAAGACGGCAGCACTTGTCAGGTACTTGCAGGAAAATGGGGTTCTGGTGACAGGACTAAGCTACCCGGTTGTCCCTAAGGGGGATGAGGAGATAAGATTTCAAATATCCTGTGATCATACTGAGTATGATATCGACTATGTATTGGAGGTGTTGAGAAAGTATGGTAAAGGATGATTCCTGAGCGTAAACGCAAAAATAAGGTTCACAATAGTTTCAGATATTATAGTTTTACTTAGTTTTCTTTAAATAATTCGTTTAAAAGCTCTTTTGCTCTTTCCTTTGAATAGATAAAGATTTTTTCTCCTTTCTCCGTTATAGAGTAGTATTTCCTTATTTTGCCGTGGACTTTTCTCTTTTCCGCTTTTAAAATTCCTTCCTTTTCAAGATTATGGAATATAGGATACAAAGTTCCAAAGGAAATGTCATATCCGTGTCTTTTTAGCTCTTTTTTGAATTCTTTACCGTATATGGGTTCTTTCCTGGCATGGTAGAGTATATGTAGATTTATGAATCCTAAGACAAACTTCCGTATGAGCTTCTCGGGGAAATCTTTTTTGTTTTCCTCCATTTTGTCACTCGCTTTTTCTTATGTTATGAGCTGTTAGCAGACTTACGAGGTAAGTCAGAAATCCTATTATCCCAAATCCTGCACCCATGAAGAATGCTATCTGGGAGTTGAATTTTGTCCATACCACCCCCATCAGTACCGATGCCGGTAGCAGAAATACACCTATTATGGTATTCAGCAGACCGTAAGCTGTGGCTCTGTTTTCTTCTTCAACTATGTCAGCAATATAGGCTCTAAACACTCCTTCAGACAACCCATAGAATATTCCATACGCAGCAAAGAGAACCCACATCATCCACGTTTTAGAGGCAAAGCCAAAGAGAATATAGATAAAAGCGTAGTAGATAAATGAGAATCCAATTATTGGTTTCCTTCCAATTTTATCAGAGAGAGAACCTAATATAGGGGAGGAAATTGTGCACACGGTATTATATACAATCCAGAGAGCTGGAACAAAGACTGTTGTAATTCCAACCTCCTGAGCTTTTAAGATAAGGAATGCATTTGATGAATTCCCAAGGGTAAAAAAAGCATTAGCGATGAGGAACAGAATAAATGGAGTGCTCAAAATGCCACTCTTATGGATGCTGGACTGGATCGTTGTCTCAGACCTAACCTCCTGTGCAAACCTTATGAAAAAAAGAGCTATAAAAGCTGGTATTACAGAGATAAGGAAGGTGATTCTTAACGCTTTTAGTTCTGTAATAGAGTCTGAAAGCAGGTTAAGTATTAGCATGGCAAGTAGTGGTCCCAGGATAGCTCCAATCCTGTCCATTGCTCGATGAAAACCAAAGGCTTTTCCTTTAATTGATGGATGTATAGAAGCTGATATAAGAGCATCTCTTGCAGGTGTTCTGGCAGCCTTTCCTACCCTGTCTGCGAACCGGATGGTGAGAACCGTGAACCAGCTGCTGGCAATATAAAAAAACGGTCTGGAGATGGCAGATAAGCCGTATCCAAACAGGATGAATATTTTTCTCTTTTTGAGTTTATCTGATAGTCGTCCAAAGACAGTCCGCAGCAAAGAAGCGGTGGACTCCGCTACGCCTTCAATCACGCCCAGATAGCTTGGAGGAACTCCCATAGCGGAGAGAAAAGAGGGAATAAGAGGGTAGACCATCTGGCTTGAGAGATCTGTGAAAAGCGAAACCATCCCCAAGGAGATGACATTTCTGCCCAGTTTGTGTTTCTCTTTGTTTTGCACGCGAGACTCCTTTCCTCTTTCTCTGAAGCATCATTCAAATCGTATCACGATATCGAAATACGATATAATATAACGTAGACATATTTTTTTGTCAATCTCTCTTCTCTTTAAATCTGTACAGTTCATTCGCAGGGTATACAAAGGGAAATGATAAGGAAAGAATTCTAACGTTTCCTCTCAAGAGGTACCTCTCAGATAAAAACCCACGATGACGATGCGGGAACCCTTCGTAGAATTGTCGAAGATAAATTTCTGGATATAGAATGACATCATAAAGAAACAAACCGGACCTTCTATGTAAATACTACACACGTATGGTCTATTTCAATACATTCAGCAAAAGATGTAAAGGTGGCGTTATATCCCCACAAATAGGCTACGAAGCGAAAAACAGTAACTTCATCAATCTCTTTAAGCTGATTGACTTTAAATCCATAATCTTCGGCCCTCGTCCCCCAGCTACGAAAAAACTAATCCTAAAATGTACCCGTACCTGAATCAGTTATTATTTTACAGCTTTATTTTGATATTTACTTTTAAACTTTCTTAAGTTCCTGGTACATCACCAGTCTCTCCAGCGTTTTCCGTGTCGTCACATTCCCAAATACTTTTTCCCCTTTTAGAATATTGCTTCTACTTAACCAAAAAACCAGATTGTCAATATGTTCCTTTCTGGACTTTTAACCTACAAAAGTTTTTCACTTGTTGTCGCACCCCCTTAGAAAAAAGACTTACATTGAAAATGGTTCTACAGGATGCTTGCAAACTATTAGTCAATTATTTCATATGTGATTGTTACCACATCCTCATAACCCAGATCCATGGGCTCAATATCCACATTATAACTCGGGCTCTGTTCACATAACGCTCTATATCTTCTCTCAGACACCCTGATCTCTGTAAATCCGTGGTCTATCCTTATGATTCTCCCCAGTTTCACCCCAGCTTCTGAAGCCAATATCCTGGCATTTTCCTTTGCATTCTGAACAGCTTCAATCATTGCCCTCTTCTTGACAGAATCTGTCTCGCTCACAGAAAACGAAATATCTATCATGGTTCCACTGTGACCTTTAGCCACATACTCAAGCACCTTGTTCAATAACTCTCTGTCCATAGGTAACTCTATGTGTAGCTCATGATATGCCTCATAGCCTACGGTCTTATATGAGTTTGTATAGACATCCTCTTTTGTTTTTACATACACGTTAAAATCACTGGTTTTCAGATCCTTCCTGTTTAACCCACATGCAACTATATTTTGTCTGAGATACTCTACCTTTTTGTTTAGATTCTGGATACAATTGTCATACTCTTTATCGAAAACTTTAACTGTGAAAGAGAGAATCACCAGGTCAGGTTCGGCACTAACCAAGCTTTTTCCACGAACTCTCAATTCACCCATTTCTTCCTCCTTTTTTTATTGACATGGTTAATAGTTTATTTAATTGTACCATCCTTCAAAAGAAAACGATCAGAATAATTCAACCTTCCATTTTGCACTGTTTTCCGAAACCGTCACACTCTGTCCCGCATAATTAGAATCACTCTCCGGGCTTATGAATTACCTGTCTCACCAATCCTCGAACTCTAACGCCCGAATGTTCCAATTAAATTAGCAATTCTATCCAAAATCTTATTCAGTAAAAACCTTCTTTTTAAAGTGCCACCTCCTCACTCTCCGTGAAAATTGACACAACCAACAAGAACATTAATCTGGAAAAAGACACTGTAAAAAATAATAGCTTAACAATAAATAACAATCAAAATTTTGGCAATGCAATAGAATTCTGTTGAAATCAGTAAGCATAGAGGTATCTCTGTTTGCAAGCTTTCATGCCTTTTCAGGAATAAAATCATAATTTTATTCACCTGTTTTTCATCTATCTATCCTGAATATCGCCTTAGAAATTCACATAAATTTCGCAAGAAGCTTTTCGGCATATTAACGGTTCTCAATCTATGTCGATACTCAAATGGGGAATCATAATCAAAGTCTGAAAGAGATGCTAGAGATAGTATTGTAAGCTGGAACCAGGATGAATAAACTTGCCTGCCCGTGGAAAAACCTTTGAGCTCATCTCCTGCTATTATTTTTACCTTACTTATCTTGGATTTAGACCATACTGTTATCTTACGAGTACTCATGTTAAAAGCATGGGCAAGAATAACATCATTAATAAAATCTGTTGTATAATGAACATACATATCTATGAACAAACGTACCCCCTTATTCTGTCTGATTCAGGAACATGGTATACACTTTGGGGAGACATTTTACAATAATCTGAGCTGAAAAGATCAAGTATTACAGGTTTAAATTTAATGAGTTTGTTATAATCAATTTTGCTCTTATCACCTGCTTCATAAGCTATTTTTAGTGGAGTAACACCCCCTTTATATCTGTTAATCCTGAGTG
>QNCQ01000130.1 GCA_003645825.1 Fidelibacterota bacterium | reverse complement strand
GAATCAGAGAGTATGCTGAGGAGTACAAAGTTGAATACTGGGAAAACGAGAGGCCCTGGAAAGTAAAGTGCGACATTGCTCTTCCATGTGCTACAGAAAACGAAATCAGTGGTGAGGAAGCAAAAATGCTTGTCAAAAATGGCTGTATATGCGTAGCTGAAGGTGCTAATATGCCAAGCACACCTGAAGCAATTGATGTATTCCAGTCTGCAAAGATTCTTTTTGGCCCGGGCAAAGCCGCCAATGCCGGAGGAGTAGCGGTATCTGGTCTGGAAATGACACAAAACAGCATGAGACTTTCATGGACACGAGAAGAGGTTGACAACAAATTAAAAGAAATAATGAAGAATATCCATGCAACATGCGTCAAATATGGGAAGAAAGGTGACTACGTGGACTATGTAAGAGGGGCCAATATTGGCGGTTTTATCAAAGTTGCAGATGCCATGATAGATCAGGGAGTTGTCTGAAAATAAGTCATTCCTAAATTTGGAGGCTTAAGGGCTGTCTTTGTACAGCCCTTAATTTTTGTATATCACTGCTACTCCTTTTTGTCCATCCATCAAAACTTTAAGAGGAGCAGGTGTTTTAACATGAACAAGATATTGAGTTTCCTTAACCTTCTGGAGGTTTTTTAACCATTCCCAGTCAATATGGGATTTATTGGTGTTGTTTACTGCAAGATATCCAATGTTCATCGAAATAATATTATGAAGAAAGTGAGTTCCCTGGGAGGGCTCCACTACAAAGTCCTCAAGAGTAACTTCCACAATAACTTTTGCATTCGAAATCTGAAAAAATCTTACGGGAATGCCCAGAAACCTATCCGAAGAGCCCCATCTACCAGGCCCGATAAGCAAGTATCTTTTGTTTGTTTTTTTCAATTCATAGTTAAAGACTTCTATTTCCTTCTGTATTTCGGATGTTTTTGTTCTGTCAAAAGCTTCAGGTTTCACGTATATTATATCCGTAAGATTATCCACTATTCCGTTTCCCAGACTCTGATCTGTAAAGAGAAAAGCCCTATCTTTGTCAACTTGAGATATTTCCATGTTTACTATATTTTTCCTTGAAATAGATGGTCTTATCTGAAGAAGGTAAAATTTCGGGGGAGTGGTTTTTATTTCTACCGCAAATTCAATTTCAACCGGTCTCCCAAAAGCGATCTTTCCTATCTCCAGAATATCCTGCAGGACTTCGGTCAGTGGGACAGCATTATATTTCACTATCCCGTCAAAGTTTACTACTATGGGCAGATTATCATCGGGTCTATATGGTATTATTCTATCGTTTTCAAAGTCATACATAGAAGCAGTATACTTTAGAGAAGAATGCTTTTTAGCTTCTTCTATACTTAGCCTGCTAATTGTGGCCTGTTCACCTACCGCCAGATCAAAACTCTTCTTTTTAAGGTTTATGGCATAAAAGTATCGTTGCGATTTCTTTATTAGAGTCTCAGTATTAAAAAGATTTATCTTGGGGTATTTCGGAGAAAATCTATAACCAATACCATCAGTAACTGCAGCTCTTCCAAGCCCAATTGTCATTGTACAGATACTGTCCTCATATTTTAAAGGGTGGATAGGGTAATAGTTGTGGGACTCGGCAACACCTGAAATTGTTGGATAAAAGTATCCATCCCCATGATCCACACCTGCTATCTGTTGAATAACAACTGCCATTTTCTCTTCTTCAATTTTATGGTCAATACTTTCCACATATCCTCTTGCCGACCTTAGAAATACAGAAGCATAAACAAGTTTTATAGCGTCTTCAAGCTGTTTTAGACGCACTTCCACATCTGGATGATTATTCGGAACCATATAAGTTCTGTAGACACCTGCAAAGGATTCCGATATCGAATCCTCAAGCAGACCTGACGACCTTACGGCGAGCGGAGTTGTAACATTCTGCAGAAAAATTCTTAGCTTCTCTTTTAATTCATCTGAAAGGTCAAAAGAAAGAAAGATTCTGTTTATATCCTCATCCGACATTGCGACTATTTGAGCCACGTCAATATCGTTGGCATCAATAAACCTATCATACTCATTTGTTCCCACTATAGCCGTACACGGCTGAGTAACTACGATGTTCCTGTATCTTTCTTCTAGCCCCGTTGAAACAATTGTGGCATTCATGAAGGCTATACCCCGCCCTTTTCCACCAAGAGAACCTTCAGATAGTAACACTATTTTATACGGATCATTCAAACTTGCCGGGTCAAAGTTTATCACTCTTCCACGATTTCTCCTCTCCTTTATCATTCTAATAGCATTTACTAGGTGATTCCTCATATCCGAAACAGATTCGAAATCTTTCATTTTGAGAGGGCGTAACTTTTTCGCTATCTGAATCTCTCCGCGAGCAAGCAACCACGCTGAAAAATGATTTCTGCTACTATGATAAATAAGCGATTCATCGGGTACCTCTTTCAGTTTTTCTTCAAAATCGTAAAGCGTTTTTGCCACAGCGACGACACCTTTCCCCGGTACCCGAAATTTGAAATCACCAAATCCTAATCGATCAAGCATAAATTCTCTTATCTCATGTAGCAGCGTACGGGAAAACTTATGCAAAAAAGTTGCTCCCAGCTCCTTTGCCTTTCTCTCGTGACTAATATCTGACGACATCAATATACATGGAATATCACTTTCCTCATCTTTCCGAACCTCAGCAACAAGCTTTATCCCCGCTTCATTGTCAAGCTTGTGACTATGAGGAAAACATATATCCGAAATGACCGCAAGAATGTGTTCAGCATACTTATTATAGTAGTAGATAGCGTCCTCGTAGTTGTGAACAAGAATAATCTTAGGACGAACTCTCATACGCAGTCTTTTCTGAATATCATTCAACTCCTCCTGAATAAGAAGCTGGGTCTGTTTCATAATCTCTGAATACAGTAGTGGGAGAAAAATAGAATAATATTGAACAGAATCTTCAACAAGGAGAATTACTCTGACCATTCCAACTCTGGTATCGTTCTCGATATTCCGTTTGTCTTCGATGGACTTAACCATTGCAAGAAATATTTTTGCATCCCCATTCCAGAGAAAGATATCATCAATATAGTAATAGAGCTTATCTCCAAGGGCATTTATCTCTTCCACCTCAGATTTGGACTTCAGCAGTAAAAGAATTGGAATGTCCGGAAACTGACTTTTCACCTCCTTGGCAAAGTCTGTTGTGCTCATATCTCCCACATTTAACAGGGTAATTATCAGATCAAATCTCTTCCGCTTTAGCGCTTTCATTGCCCTGTCAGGCGTTGGTACATTGGTAATCCTGGGGGCAGTGCTCAAATTAAGTTGTTTATATTCACCATATATCTGTTCAGATAGCCCTCCATCCTGCTCGAGAATAAAAGCTTCATAGTACGAAGAAAGCAACAGTATTTCGTTTATCTTGTTCTTCATCAATTCATGATAGTTGTCATCACCGTATTTGAAAGTATTATAAAATTTGTGAAACCTTTCCAGATCCACTCAAGACCTCGAATTTTGTTATTGGTAATTTAAAATAGTTAGCCTTTAAGTCTACCAAAAATTTATGCAGAGTAGAATGTGTTTTTCACTCCCGGTTGGAGTTCGCTTTTATGTAGTCCTTTTCCCACACAGGATCTGATAGTTTCATGAAAGCGGTATCGTATTCATGTATCTTTTCTTCAAGCTTTCCATCCTGTAATAGCTTAGTATCAACAGGATCCACGGGTACAGCTTTGTGCTTAATCAAAATTTGTTTCAGCTCTTTAAAATGATCGCGGATAGGACATGGTGCGATCAAGTTGCCCATTTCATCCAGCGGCTTATCATCATAATATCGGCGTTGCCACCTTCTTATATCCTCAAAATAAGGTGAAAAAAGCACCGTGTTGAGGTTTCCTCCTTTTTTATAAACATCAATAATATTATCGACCTTGAACGGGTTGAAGACACATGGTGTTACATCTCCTGTCCATGTAACGTAAATATATCCTCCTCCATAAGCAGCTCCTGCCGATATGCATCCATCACTTACAACACCACAATTCCAGAAATCGGCAATGAAATATTTTCTTTCCCTTATCGCTCGCCACGTTCTCTCATACATTTTCATTCTCTGTTCCGGAGTAACCATCATGTCCATCCGATGATCTCTCCCAATTGGCATATATTGAAATATCCACTGATACAACGCTCCCATCTGGTTGAAAAAGAAATCCCAGAACTTTTCATCTGTCAGTACATCCCAGTTTTCCCTCGTGGCGGTAGTCGAAATTCCAAAAGGTACCCCATGTTTTTTCAAGTACTCCATTCCTTCTACAATTTTCTTGAATGTGCCTTTACCCCGCCTTCTATCTGTTTCTTCTTCAAAGCCTTCAACAGAGATTGCTGGGGTAACGTTACCAAGTTCTCCCAGTATTTTTGCAGTTTCTTCATCACATAAAGTACCATTGGTATACACCAGAAAAACCTGATCAAGGTTTTCTTTGAAAATATCGAAAATGTTCTTCCCTTCGGACCTGTACAAAAATGGTTCCCCACCTGAAATTACAGTAAAATGACTTCCCCAGAGATCAACTTTTTCCCTTAAAACTCTTTTCACGATACTGTAAGGCAATGTGCTTCTTTGAGCCTCCGAACTGTTAGCGTAACAACCTTCACATCTCAAGTTACATGCTACAGTGGGTGAGAGAACAAGAAAACTCGGGGGATGCATTCCATACTTTTCACAGAACTCGTAGAAATGTTCGTTTGTTTTCATGAAGGATCTACCAAAAAGATTATCGAAAAGCCTTTTGCCCACATTTTCTCCTATTAGCTTCTTATTGAAACCTCTTCTACCTGCGTTAATTATAGCAGAAACCATTGCATATTTATCCTCTTGAACCTTCCTTAAACGGTGGTTTGTATTACCTTTTACAATTGAATTGAATGCATAGTGATCAAGGTATTGAAAAATTGCATTTCTGATTGGCTTTACTCTAAATCCTGTCTCTAAAAGCTTGGTTTGTAACAAAGATTTTAGCTTTTGCTCCTTCATCTTGCACCCCCTTTCCAAAAAATAAGAAAAAATACCGCTTCCATTAAAGAAAACGGTACCTGTTTCAATTCTATGGGTATAATGCGAGTCATCTCAAAATGCTGTGCACTTCATCCGCTTTTATAAATTTTGCTCCCTTTTTCTTCATTTCCTTTATGGCTTCTTCACCTGACTCTGATGCAACAGGCTTGATAGCATCCTCTACCACATATACTGTTTTCCCCATCTCCAACAAGCCCAAAACAGCAGCTTTTACACAATAATCTGTAGCAACACCAAAGACAACGAATAACTTGAACCTGTCCAGGACAATCCGTGCATTGGGGTTATCAAAAAGATTAAAACTCTGTTTTTCAAAATAAATTTCGCCTTGGTGACTAAAAATGCTCTCAAGCTCATCCGCAGTATATTTCCTGTTTTCAACCCACAGTGGATTCAGAGGTGCTGATGCAGAAATTTTTTCTTGTCCCTTATCACCTTTAATACAGTGGAGAGGGAAGGGACCTCCTACAGTTTCCATCTCAGGATCATCGGGATTATGTGCATCGACAGAACCAAAAATAGGTAAACCATTTTTACGGGCAAAAGCCAGAAGCTTTTCAATATTCCCTACAATCTTCTCAGAATCAGGGACATAGAGATTGCCCCGGGGGTCCATAAAGTCATACTGAGTATCGACATCCAGAAATGCTATATCCAAATCTTGTTTCATATTGGTT
>QNCQ01000129.1 GCA_003645825.1 Fidelibacterota bacterium | reverse complement strand
CTTCCCTTTAATTTCAACCAATATAGTTTCCGGAACCTTAAACCACAACTTTCCGGTAGCCAAAGCTGCGGCAAGATCTGTGCTTCCCACCCCTGTAGCGAACGCTCCAAATGCACCATGGGTAGTTGTATGACTATCGCCACAAATTATTGTTGTTCCGGGTTTAACATACCCCTGTTCTGGCAGTAGTGCATGACATATACCGTGCCGCCCTATCTCATAAAAATTCTTTATATTCTGCTCTTTCGCCCATTCCCTAATCCTTTTTACCATTTCTGCAGCTTTTATGTCCTTGTTCGGAACAAAGTGGTCTGGCATTATGACAATCCTATCTGGGTCAAACACTCTTTTGATTCCGTACTTTTCCAGTAGCTCAATAGCAGGCGTTGTTGTAACGTCATGGCACATTATAATGTCAATGTCCGCATTTACTATCTCCCCGGGAGTTACTTTATCTCTACCTGAATGAGCAGCTAGTATCTTTTCTACCAGAGTAGCACCCAATTTATCCCTCCTTTTGACATTAACCCTTCCCGTAGCTAAAAATCTTATTCAAACCTTCAATTATCGCGCTGGCTGACGCTTTCATTATGTCTTCATCGACCCCTGTGGCAGAAACTACATTTCCCTCCCTGTCCCTTACTTTCACAGTGACTTTGGCAAGAGCATTCGCTCCACCTGTAACAGATTTTAAATTATACTCTTCAAGTGTTATATCTGAACCTATAATCGACAGAATCGCATTGCTCAAGGCATCAACAGGTCCAACCCCAATCCCGGACCCAATTTTCTCCTCATCCCCGATTTGCAACCTTACAGAGGCAGTAGGAGTAACTCCACTTCCGGAAACAACATTAAATTCCTTTAGCTTCATCCTGGCCTGATTCTCAGACAACCTGCCTATCACATCGTTCGCAATAGCAAGAAGATCTACCTTTTCAATTGTCTTTTGCTTATCAGCGAGGGCCTTCACATGCTTCGTAATCATATCGAGTTGCTCTTTACTGACCCTATAGCCTTCCTTCTCAAGTATAAGCTTGATTGCATGTCTACCCGAATGCTTACCAATAACAAGATTTTCTCCCTCCCAGCCAATGTCTTCAGGTTTCATTATTTCGTATGTCTCCTTACTACTTATTACCCCGTGCTGGTGAATTCCAGACTCATGTGCAAAAGCGTTTTTTCCAACAATAGCCTTGTTTCTCTGAACTTCAATACCCGTTAATTCAGAAACCATCCTACTTGTTCTATATATCTCTTTTGTATTTATCCCAACTTCCAACCCAAAATAATCCTTTCTGGTAACAAGATTCATCACTACTTCTTCAAGCGCAGCATTCCCTGCTCTTTCTCCAATCCCGTTTACGCAACATTCCACCTGCCTTGCTCCCATTTCCACAGCAATCAGAGAATTACTAACAGCATTACCAAGATCATCATGACAGTGAACGCTGAGTATAACTTCATCAAGCTCTGCAACATTGTCAAACAGGTATTTTATCCTGTTCGCAAATTCTTTGGGGATTGCATATCCGACAGTATCAGGAATATTGATGACTGTGGCTCCAGCTCTTATAGTTTCTCTTACAACCCTACACATAAAATCATAATCGGTCCTCGTAGCGTCTTCAAGAGAAAATTCTACATCGGAACAGTATCTTTTCGCTCTCTTAACAGCTTTAACAGCCTTCTCAATCACTTCATCAGGTTTTTTCTGTAACTTCTTCTGCATGTGGATGTTGGAAGTAGCAATAAAAGTATGAATTCTGGGATTTTCTGCTTCCTTCACTGCTTCCCAACAGACATCTATATCCTTTGGCAAAGCTCTGGAAAGTCCACAAACTATAGAATCTTTTATTTCTTTTGCAATCATATTGACAGCTTTAAAGTCGCCCTCAGATGAAATAGGAAATCCAGCTTCGATAACATCCACTCCCAACCTTTCAAGTTGCCTTGCTACAATTAGTTTCTCATCTATAGTTAAAGAAGCCCCCGGGCTTTGCTCTCCATCCCGCAAAGTTGTATCAAAAATGTACACTCTATTTCCCATTTCTCGCTCCCTCTCGCTTATCGTATTTTTTCATAAGATAAAACTTTACGCTATCAATTATTGCTTCCCAGCTCGCTTCAATAATATTCTCAGAAACTCCAACCGTTCTTATAACTCCAACATCAGAGACAGATTCTATCAGCACCCGCACCTTTGCACCAGTGCCCCTTGGCCCATCAAGAACTCTCACTTTATAATCAGACAACCGTAAATTTTTGAGTTCAGGATAGAAGCTTAAAAGAGCCTTCCTCAACGCTCTGTCAAGAGCATTAACCGGTCCATTTCCCTCACTTGCTGAATGCTCCGTCTCATTATTCACCTTTAATCTTATTGTCGCTTCAGACCTGACTTCTCCATCTCTTTCTTTTTCGACAAGCACCCTAAAACCCTGAAGTTCAAAAAACTCTCTATACTCCTTCACAATTTCCTTTATTAAAAGCTCAAAAGAGCTCTCAGCTGACTCAAACTGGTATCCTTCATGTTCGAGTTCTTTTAGTTTATTGACAATTTGCGGCACCTTATCCCGGTGCTTCTCAAGGTCAATGCCAAATTCCTCGGCACGATATTGAATATTACTTTTTCCAGAAAGATCCGAAATCAAGACCCTACGAATGTTACCAACCATTTCAGGATCAATATGCTCATAAGTCCGAGTCGACTTCAGAACAGCATTTACATGAACTCCACCTTTATGAGCAAAAGCGCTTTGTCCTACATATGGCACATTGAACTGGTGGGAAAGATTCGCAACCTCTGAAATAAACCTGGATAAATGGGTAAGCTTTTTAAGATTCTCATTAGGGACACATTTTATACCCAATTTGAGTTGGAGATTAGGTATAACTGAACATAAATCAGCATTTCCACATCTCTCTCCGTAGCCATTAAAAGTGCCCTGTACATGAGTACACCCTTCAAGTACTGCCATTATACTATTTGCAACCGCTACTCCCGAATCGTTGTGTGCATGAATCCCTAAAGGAGTAGAGATACCCCTCTTTACCTTTCTGACAATATTCCCTACTTCATGGGGAAGGGTGCCACCGTTTGTATCACACAGAACAATACAGTCAGCACCAGCTTCTTCAGCTGTTCTTATAACCTTTAAAGCATACTCTTCAGAGTCCTTAAAACCGTCAAAAAAGTGTTCAGCATCGAAAATGACCTCTCTCCCTTTATCTTTCAGATATCTTACTGAATCATAGACAATTTCAAGATTATCCTCAGGAGAAACTTTAAGAGCTTTTTCAACATGAAGAATCCATGACTTACCGAATATAGCTACAGTTGGCGTCTCAGCTTCTACAAGAGCTTGAATATTCGGATCGTCCCCTACTTTATTTTTAAATTTTCTTGTGCTCCCAAAGGCCACAATCCTGGCATTTTTCAAATTAAGTTTTTTTACTTCACTAAAGTAGTAAGCATCTTTGGGGTTTGATCCAGGCCATCCTCCTTCAATGTAGTGAACCCCAAATTCATCCAGCTTCGCGGTTATTCTCAGCTTATCCTGTAAACTGAAGGAAATATTTTCACTTTGAGAACCATCTCTCAGAGTGGTATCAAATATTTTTACCTCACTCATTTTTATCTTCCTTTAACCAGCTCATCATGGAACGAAGCTTTTCTCCCACCTTTTCAATCAAAAGCTCTTTATGTTTCTCTCTCAGCGCTTTTAGCACCGGTCTACCTGCTTGATTTTCCATAATCCACTCTCTGGCAAAAGTTCCATCCTGTACTGCTCTGAGTATCTCTCTCATCCTCTTCTTTACATCTTCTCCTATGACCATTGGGCCCCTTGTCATTCCTCCATACTCCGCTGTATCACTGACTGAATAATACATCATTGAAATTCCACCTTCGTAAAGCAGATCAACTATCAACTTCAGCTCATTTAAGCACTCAAAATATGCTATTTCCGGTTGATATCCAGCCTCGACAAGCACCTCAAACCCTGCTTTAATAAGCTCAGTCACTCCTCCACAAAGAACAACCTGCTCCCCAAAAAGGTCAGTCTCGGTCTCTTCCTTAAATGTTGTCTCAATAATACCCGCGCGACCAGCACCTATTCCACAGGCATGGGTTATAGCAAGCTCTTTTGCCTTTCCAGTAGCATCCTGATAAATAGCCACCAGCGCAGGAACTCCTTCTCCTTTAACAAAAGTTCTTCTCACAAGATGCCCTGGTCCTTTTGGAGCAACCATATAGACATCGATATCCTTTCCAGGCACTATCTGGTTATAGTGGATGTTAAAACCATGGGAAAACACTAGAGCCTTTCCCTTTTTCATGTGCTTTTCAATACTTGAATAGTAGAGTTTTTTCTGAACATCGTCAGGAACTAACAGTTGGATAATATCAGCTTCTTTTGCTGCTTCTTCAGCCGAAACCGGTTTAAAACCGTGCTTAACAGCAAGTTCATAATTTTGGGTTCCCTCAAGCTCGGCAACGATTACTTTATACCCGCTATCCCTCAGATTCTGCGCCTGGGCATGTCCCTGGCTACCGTATCCTATTATTGCTATCGTTCTTTCTTTAAGCAATTCTGGTTTTGAATCCCTATCATAATAAATCTTTAAAGCCATAATAGTCCTCCTTTCTAACACTTCATTCCCTCAGAGCAATTTCCCCAGTCCTTATGTATTGCTGAATCCCATAAGGGGACAAAAGCTCAATAAATCTGCTAACTTTTCGAGGTGGTCCTGACAATTCAATGGTTATAAAATTTTTCGCGACGTCAAGAATTTTAGCCCTGAAAACGTTAATGAGCTCAAAAATATCTGTTCTCGTTGAAGTCTTCGCTTTAACTTTTATTATAAGATACTCACGAAGAATATAGTTTTTCTTATGGGAAATATCCTCGACCTTGATAACGTCTATCAGTTTATTGAGCTGTTTCACAATTTTTTCAATCTGTTCATCAGTTCCTCTTATACCAAAATTTACTTTATAAACGTTGGGATCTTCTGTAGGAGCACCTATTACATTTTCAATATTATACCCTCTCTGGGTAATCAAGGATGAAATCCTTGCGAGGACCCCCGCTCTATTTATTACTGTAACCACAATTGAATGCTTCTCCTCCATTTTCTACCTCACGATCCCTTCTAAACATTTTTCAAAAATCAGCTTCCCAACAACATTTCGTCAAGAGACTTCCCTGCTGGTACCATAGGGAAGACATTCTCTTCTCTACGAACAACAAACTCCACAACAGCAGGGCCTTTGTAGGACATTATTTTTTCCAAAATTGGCTTAACCTCCTCAGTTTTTCTAACTCTATATCCCTTAATAAAATACGACTCAGCCAGTTTTACGAAATCAGGGCAATAATATTCAGGGCAGGAAACTTCGCTTCCATCACATTTTGGAGGACAACCATCCCTCCTTTTCAAACATGTAGCCGCATATCTTTTGTTCCAGAATAGATCTTGCCATTGCCTGACCATCCCCAGATAAGCATTATTCATTATGAGTACTTTAACATTAACATCGTTAAGATGCGCAGTTGCAAACTCCTGGATATTCATTTGAATGCTTCCATCTCCAGAAATAACTATCACTGTCTTGTCTGGATTCCCTATAGCAGCTCCTATTGCCGCGGGAAACCCATATCCCATTGTACCAAGCCCCCCAGAGGTCAGAAGAGTTCTTGGATAACGGTACCTATACAGCTGAGCCGCCCACATCTGATG
>QNCQ01000128.1 GCA_003645825.1 Fidelibacterota bacterium | reverse complement strand
TACATGAGGAGGCCCCTTCACTTTTTTGGTTTCCCCGGGATATTATGTTTTGTGGTCGGTCTTGGGATCCTGCTGTATCTAACCATAGGGTGGTTTAAAGGAGAATGGATTGGAAATAGACCTATGTTCTTCCTGGGCATTTTACTTATAATAGTAGGGTTACAGTTTGTTTCTATTGGTTTGCTTGGAGAAATGATTGCGCATGATCAAAAAAGACAAAGCTATATTATAAAGAAGATTATTGGATAAGTTTTTATGAAAATTGCCCTCGTTGGTCCGTTTTATCCTTACCGGGGAGGAATCTCATCCTTTAATAGAATGCTTTATAGAAGTCTTGTAAAAGAGAATAGTCTCCTAGTGGTAAACTTTTCCAGGCTTTATCCAGGGATAGTTTTCCCCGGCAGGACACAGTATGAAGAACATATCAGAAGCTCGGAAGATATTTCGATAAGGTTGATAGATTCAATTAATCCTCTGACATGGTACCAGGCAGCAAAAGTGATTGTCGATTTTGATCCGGAGGTTTTGATATTTCATCACTGGCATGTTTTTTTTGCCTTTCAATACGGGATCATCTTGAGGTTTGTAAAGAAAAAAAGAAAGAGTTGTAAGACAATTGTTATCTGTCATAACATTTTCCCGCACGAGAGGATGCCTTTCGGTAACTCGATTCTGAAATATTTCTTCCGTGTTTCAGATGGTTTTATTCTGCTGGCGGGTAAGCTTGAAAAAGACTTAAGAAACCTGATAAAAGAACCGCTTTGTAGAGTTAGTCCTCATCCACTATATAGCCAGTTTGGTAGTAAAATAAATAAGCAAAAAGCCAGAGAAAGGCTTGGAATAAAAGAGAAAAGGGTGGTTTTATATTTTGGTCTTGTTCGAAAATATAAAGGGATCGAGCATCTAATTAAAGCTGTCGATAAGGTGCTTGAAAAGTTCGATGTGAGATTTCTTATAGTGGGAGAATTCTATGTTAAAAAGAAAGAATATCTTGAATTGGTAAATAGTATCAGACGTTTTCATAAGGTTACAATAGTAGATAGATATATCCCCGACGAAGAAATTTCGACTTATTTTTCAGCGGCTGATGTGGTAGTTTTACCTTATGTTTCTGCCACTCAAAGTGGAATTGTTAAGATTGCATACCATTTTGAAGTTCCATGTATAGTTACAAACGTAGGTGGTTTGAAGGAGGATGTGAAAGATGGGGAAACGGGTTTTGTTGTAGAGCCTGGGAGTGAGTTAAGTCTGGCTGAGGCTATTGTCAAGTATTTTAAAGATGATTGTGAACGGAAGTTCAGAGAAAATATTAAGGCTACAAAGAGTAAGTATAGCTGGGAGCGATTTGTATCAGATTTAATGGAGTTGTATAGAGAGTTGAAGTGAAGAGAGTTGCGATAATTGTTCTGAACTGGAATCAACCAGAGCTGACTTACGAATGTGTGAATAGTCTACTGGGCATAGATTACAATGATTTTATAGTAATAGTCGTTGATAATGGTAGTAATATTGATAAGTATAGAAAACTGCGAAAACTTATTGAAGAGAATGAAATTGTGAAGATAGTGCGAAGCGAAAACAACTTATTATATGCTGGAGGGAATAATTTTGGATATCAATTTGCCAGGCAGTTTGATCCTGATTATGTACTTTTTCTAAATAATGATACTATAGTTGATAGACAATTCTTAAGAAAGCTTGTAGATCTTATGGATAAGCACAATGAGGTCGGTGTGGTTGGTCCGAAAATCTACTACAGTGAAAAACCTGACACAATCTGGCATGCAGGGGGATATGTGAATTTTTTGACAGGGAAAATTGCGCATTATGGGATAAGGGAAAAAGATGACAGTAGGTGGAATGCAGCTCGTGAAGTAGACTATGTTAGTGGATGTGCCCTTTTTATAAGAAGAAAGGTTTTCGATAGAATTGGTGGCTTTGATGAAAGTTATGGTATTTATACAGAGGATGTAGATTTATGTTTTAGGGTAAAAAAGATGGGATATAAAATTGTTTATGTATCAGATTCTATAATATGGCATAAGGTTTCTATATCCTCTGGAGGAAATGTTTCTTTCTTCAAAATATGGAATAAATTCAGGAGTAATATAAAACTTTTTCTAAGGCATTGTCCTTACTATATGCTGCCCATCACTATTACAATGTATTTGGTAACCTCTGCAGTAGCTTTATTAATTTTAAAGTTAGGATTCAAGCCAGAAAGATAAGTCCCTTCCTATTAAATCAGACAATTTTACTATGTCTTCTCTATAAAAGTCGGTCAGTACCCTTCTGGCATTAATATCTATGGTAGGATTTCCTTTAGTTTTAGGAATTAATTTTAAGATGTTCTGCTTTAATTTCTCAGGGAGTTTTCTTATGAATTTTTCTCTGATACCGTATCTATTTAGAATTCTAATGACTTTCTGGAATAGTGGGGATGGTATTTCAGATTTGTTATAAACATTTGTGGTTATATCAGTATTAGTTTTTAAGTTCAAAAAAGCAAATAATTCAAGAATAACGTTTTGCAAGTCATTGATGATGTCATCGAATAAGATTATTTTGACCTGTTCCGAAGGAAAGTTGTCCATATATTTTTTTACCTGTTTATAGTATAGACCTAAATCAAGATATAAATGAGCTACCCCCCAAGACCTATCTTTTACAGATTCGTAGTCATGAAAAACTTCTTTTAAAAAGTCATTATAGGTCGTAAGACCGTCTTTTAAGTTCATTAGAAAATGCGAAAAAGCTCTGTCTATAGGATTCCGCAGTAAAATTATGATTCTTGCATCTGGTATGTGCTTTCTTATTTCAACGGCAGCTACCTCTGAGTATAAGTAACTGGTACTCGCTTCTCCAATAGCTTTGAAGCCTTTGGCATTTTTAAACAGGGCTTTGTATGAATTAAAATCTTTTATGAAAGCCACATGTTTATCTGGAATGTTATTCTCATCTTTTATTATTAGTGGCTCTCTTTTATAATCCTTACGAAATTTGCTTGGGTCGATATCTTTACTAAAGAAGTTTGGCTCTTTTACTGGTGACATATATACATCAGGGTGCGACTTGAGATAGTTGTATATAGAAGTAGTTCCTGCCTTTGCAGCTCCAACTATAAAGAAGTTAGGTAAGATGAAATCACAAATATTCATTTTTACCCTCAATGAATTTAGCTAAAATGTTGAGGATTTTGAAGTGGATTCTGAAAAAGTATGCTAGGAAAATATTTTGAAGGAACCCCTTTACTCTGGTATATAAAGTGCTGTAGAAATTCTTGAGGAGGTTTCACTGTTATAACCGATTCAAAGATTAGATAACTTATCGTTTGATAGTGTTATAGGTAGAGTTTTTTTATTTCCATTTTAGGTTTATTTTAATAAAATAACCAGTTCTGAGTAAGGAGATATTCCTATGGATTGTATTTATTTAGCTGCTGGACTTGGCGTTAGAATGAGGAAAAGAATTCCAAAACAATTTTTAAACATATATGGTAAGCCGATTATGATATATGCATTAGAGGTATTGGAAAAAATATCAGGTATAGAACGGATATTTATAACCTACCATCAGGATTTCAGAAAAGACTATGAAAGGGTAATTGAAGATTATAACATATCGAAGTGCATACTTACAGAAGGTGGAGAAACAAGGCAAGAATCTGTCTGGAATGCTTTACAGATGGTGGAAAGTGAACGAGTTATTATTCATGAGGCAGCCCGTCCTTTTATAACTGCTGAATTTGTATCGGAGTTAATGGAAATCGATGAAAAAGCAGTAGTTCCAACAATACCAGTTCCCTTTACCGTTTCCATGGGAAATGAATATATGACTGCTGAGCTAGACCGTTCGAAACTGCACAATATTCAATTGCCACAGATATTTGATACAGATATATTGGTTAGAGCTCATAAAAAAGCAATGGAGGAAGGATATATTGCTACTGAAGATGGCATTCTGGTATTCAGGTTAGGTGAGAAAGTTAGATTCGTAAAGGGCTTAGAAAATAATATTAAAATAACGACTCCCCTGGATTTAGTCATCGCTGAAAATCTATTGAGAGGCATCGAAATATGATTGAAGGGAAGGTAATTATAGTGACTGGAGCGAGTAGTGGAATTGGAAAGGAGATGGCTATAACTTTTTCCAATATGGGAGCAAATGTTGTATTAGCTGCCCGTCGAGAAAAAAGGATGTATGAATTTTCTGATCAATTGAAGGGGGATTGGTTAATAGTTCCGACGGATGTAAAAAATTATAATTCTGTAAAAAGACTAATGAAGACCACCATAGATAAGTATGGGCGAATTGATATACTTATTAACAATGCAGGTTATGCAGATCCTGTTGGAATATTAGAGATGACCTTGAAGCAGTGGCATGATATGATAGAGACAAATTTGACAGGGACGTTCTTGTGCACCAAAGAAGCTGTAAAATACATGAAAAAAACAGGGGGGAAAATTATAAACATTGCATCGATGGCTGGTACAGGAGCAAGACCTGGCTGGAGTGCCTATGCTGCCAGCAAGGCGGGTGTTATCAATTTTTCTCTAACAATGGCTGAAGAATTAAAAATATATGGTATAAAGGTATTTTGCATATGTCCTGGGCGAACAGCCACAGCTCTAAGGAAAAAATTAGTCCCCGATGAAGATTTATCCAAGATCATGAAACCATCTGCCGTAGTTAATATAGTCAAATTTTGCTTATTTGATGAAGCAGATGTAATTGATGCCCAGCCTATACTTGTAAGAGAAAGATAAAGAAAGGATTAGTTCTCAATTTGGTAGAATTGTTGTTTAACCAGATGCTTTAACGCAAATGATTTAATGTATTACTTTACAGGAAACCGAGACATAGTGAAGGCATTATTATGGGAAACTACAAAAGAAGAATGATATGGTTTTCCGAAATTAGGTGGGATTTCCTGATGACGCGAAAACAGCAGATATTGAAACGATTCCCAAAATATTGGAAAATACTATTTATTGAACCTGTAGTATTAGGTAAAAAAACTCATTTTATACCTAAAAGGGAAAACAATATATACATCGTAACGATTCCCTATCTGAGAGGCAGTAATAAAAATTTTTTGAGCAAATTTATCTTTAATAATGGGATAGTAAGTGTATTTATTAAAACCTTTGGTGAATTAATAGCGCTTTTCTGGATCTATATTCTAGGATTTTCTGGGAAAGATAAAGTAGTAGCACTTAGTAGCATTCATTGGGGCGATTTTGCATCAAAATTGAAAGCAAAGGTGAAATTTTATGATTGTAATGATGATCATCTGAAGTTTGCGGAAAATTGTCCGTGGGCAAGGGAGTTTTTATTAAGATACTTAAAGACTTGTAACTTTATGACTTATGTAAGTGAGGAATTGGATAAAAAAATTCAAGAAATTTGTTGTATAGAATCATTTTTTGTTGGAAATGGAGTAGACTTTGAACATTTCAACAAGAGAAAAGAATCCCCCGAGGTTATACAGAAAATAAAAAGACCGATCATTGGTTACGCAGGTACTATTGATTATATTGATACAAGCTTACTTTCGCTTATTGCTGAAAAATACAAGGATTTCAGTATTGTACTTATTGGCCCAGAAATAAGAGGAACATTTATAATGAATTTTATTAAAAAAGAGAAATATCCAAATATTTACTATCTTGGAAAAATTGATTATGAAGATTTGCCTGGATTTGTACAAAACTTTGATGTTGCAATAATTCCTTTTAGAAAAGATGAAATTTCTAAATCATTAAATCCGAATAAATTGTATGAATATTTAGC
>QNCQ01000127.1 GCA_003645825.1 Fidelibacterota bacterium | reverse complement strand
AGGGTGTATTGGGCACTGTTATGCGGAACCGATTGTTGAAGTTGAGACGGAAAATGAATCGGTATTTTATTCCAGAGTAAAGGCAAATGATGAATACCTGAAAGCTATTCTCAGCCTTGATAATAAATTTCGGCACCAGTTTCCTGAAAGCAGAAAACAAAAGGAGTGTATAAAAGTAACCAGACTAAGTGGCAGGATTATTCCAACCTCAATTGATGAGTATATGGAAAATGAGGGGTATGAAGCGTTAAAAAAGGCTTTGAGGTTAAAACCTGAGGAGATAGTAGAAGAGGTAAAAAGATCAGGTTTAAGAGGACGCGGTGGGGCTGGATTTCCAACTGGTTTGAAGTGGTCTTTTCTGGCTGCTAAGGATTCTCCAGAGAAAATTATGATTTGCAATGGTGATGAAGGGGATCCAGGAGCCTTCATGGACCGTTCCCTCATGGAGTCTGTACCACACCAGATTCTTGAAGGGATGCTAATCGGAGCTTATGCCACAGGGGCTACAAAACTTTTCATTTACGTTAGAGCAGAGTATCCGCTTGCCATAAAACATCTTAAAGAAGCAATAAAACAGATTGAGGAAAGGGAATTAAATGTTCTAAATGGCAGGAAGGTTCCCATTATAATCAAAGAAGGAGCAGGCGCATTCGTCTGTGGTGAAGAAACAGCAATGATACATTCCCTGGAAGGAGGTAGAGGAAATCCCCGTTACAGGCCTCCTTTTCCTACTGATCGAGGATACAAAGGCTATCCAACTGCAATAAATAATGTGGAAACATTTGCAAATATACCTATAGTTATCAGGGAGGGCAGTGATAGCTTCGCCAGAATTGGTACTGAGAACTCGAAAGGTACTAAGCTTTTCGCTCTTGCAGGGGATCTGAAATATACAGGTTTAATAGAAGTACCGATGGGGATTACCATAGGGCAGATCGTTTATGAGGTTGGTGGAGCAGAACCGGGTTCAGTTAAGGCGGTTCAGATTGGAGGTCCAAGTGGCGGATGTATTCCTGAAGAACATTTCGATGCACCGGTAGATTATGATTCTCTTAATAAACTGGGTGCTATAATGGGGTCAGGTGGTCTTATTGTAATCGGGAAAGACAGGTGTATGGTTGAAACTGCCAGATATTTTCTTGATTTCACTGCACGGGAAAGCTGTGGGAAGTGTACATTTTGTAGAATAGGGACGAAAAGAATGCTGGAGGTTCTGGAAAGAATAACACATGGTCTGGGAACCGAAGAGGATATAGCTTTCCTGGAAGATCTTGGTGAAAAGGTAAAAAAGGGCTCTCTCTGTGGGCTTGGGCAGACTGCACCCAATCCTGTGCTATCCACACTAAGATATTTCAGAGATGAGTATGTAAATCATGTGGTTAATAAAAAATGTGATGCTCTTGTTTGTAATGCGCTTGTTGATATTTACATCGATAGAGAGAAGTGCATTGAGTGTGGACTGTGTATCAGAACGTGCCCGGTAGGTGCTATATCTGAGGATTATGTTATAGATTCTGAGGTTTGCACGAGGTGTAACAGTTGCATAGAAGTGTGTCCGAAAAAAGCAATTTCAAGAATAGCCAGGGAGAATAAAAGTGGACAGAGTTAAGATTAAAATTAATGGTAGGGAAATAGAAGTTGAGAAAAGCAAAACCATTCTTCAGGTTGCAAAAGAGCTTGGATATGATATACCTACGTTATGTTACAACGAGAAAGTATCACACAACACATCCTGTTTTGTATGCGTCGTGCGGGATAAAAGATCGGGGAAGTACATACCGTCCTGCTCTGCTTATGTTGAAGATGGAATGGATATTGTTGTTGATGAGCCTGACGTAATTGATATGAGAAAGACCGCCCTTAACTTACTGCTTTCAGAACACACGGGTGACTGTGAAGCTCCATGTACACTGGCATGCCCCGCTCATGCTCGAGTAGAAGAATATGTCCGGGCATGTAAGGATGGCAAGTTCCTTGAGGCATTGAAAATAATAAAAGAGAGGATACCTTTACCGATTTCTATTAGTAGGGTTTGTCCGAGGTTTTGCGAAAAGGATTGTAGAAGAAATGTAATAGATGGGGAACCAGTTGCAATTAATGACTTCAAGCGGCTTGCAGCTGATCTTTACTACGATAAGTATCTGGAAGAACTGCCACCGCTAAACGGAAAAAAAGTTGCCATCGTAGGTGCAGGTCCCGCAGGTATTTCAGTCGCCTATTTTTTGAGGCTTAATGGAATAGCATCAGACGTTTTTGATAAGATGCCCGAGGTGGGTGGGATGCTTAGATATGGAATACCGGAGTACCGATTGCCAAAAGCTCTTCTCGACAAAGAACTTGAACATTTCGAAAAAATGGGCGGAATTACCTTCCTGTGCGGAAAAGAACTCGGAAAGGATATTAGCCTCAAAGAGCTCACAGAAAAGTACGATGCTGTAGCAATAACGGTTGGCTCGTGGAAGCCGAGTCCAATGAGGGTAGAAGGAGAAGAGCTGGCGGAAAAGGGAATTGACTGGCTTGCTAGAATTGCTCTTAATGGCTGGAAAGGTGAAAACCCCGGTAAAACAATTGTCATTGGGGGCGGTAACACAGCGATGGATTGCGTACGTACTGCTTTAAGATTAAAGAGCAAGGAGGTGTATTGCTTTTACCGGAGAACAGAAAACGAAATGCCAGCTGAGAAGATTGAAATAGAGGAAGCGAAGGAAGAAGGAGTTAAATTCCAATTTCTGGTGGCGCCTGTGAAGCTAGAAGAGAAGGATGGAAGAAAGGTACTAACCTGTCAAAGAATGAAGCTTGGAGAACCTGATGCCAGCGGAAGGAGAAGACCTGTCCCGATCCCGGGATCAGAGTTTAAGGTTGAGGCAGATACAGTCATTGCGGCCATTGGCCAGAAAACCATCGCTCCTGAGGGTATCAAGACCAACAGATGGGGAGATATTGAGGTAGATAAAGATAACTATCAGGTAGAAGGGAAAATATTTGCTGCAGGTGACTGTGTGACCGGTCCAGCAACAGTTGTGGAAGCAGTGGCTGCCAGCCGGAAGGTCGCACTTGGAATTATCAGTTTCCTCGACGGTAGAAAATATAAGGAATCTTACTCAATAAATGTCACAAGAGGGCACTGGCAATTTCTTAAGAAAGAGGATCTCGTTTTTTTGAAAGACCCAGTGGAGAGGAAAAGACAGAAAAATCATTATATCCCCCTTGAAGAAAGAATATCTACTTTCAAGGAGGTAACGGAAACTTTCACCCCCGAGGAAATACATGCAGAAGGAGAAAGATGCCTCGAGTGTAGCTGTACAGCAAAACATGATTGCAAGCTCAAACAGCTTGCAGAAGCTTATGGGGCAAGCCCCGAGGCTATAAAAGGGGAAAAGTTAAAATTTGATTATGATAACAGGCATCCGGAAATTATCCTTGATAGAAATAAGTGCATAAAATGCGGAATCTGTATAAAGGTTTGTAAGGAAGTTGTTAATCAATCTCTGTTGGGATTTGTTAACAGAGGTTACAGTACAACGATCTCGACGGCTTTTAAAGAACCGCTTCCTCTCTCATGTAAAGACTGCGGAAAGTGCATCGAGGAGTGCCCTGTAGGAGCTCTCGACTGGAAAATAAAATCTTAGTTTTGTTCCAAACTTTTTGTTTCCCCTCACTAGGAGACCCCCAAAAGCAGGGAGGGGGGAATTTACCTCGTTGAGTATTTATGCTCTTGTGTATCCATAAAATTAAAAGGTTTCTAGCAGGAAAAATGCCTTGGCTGAGATCAGAAGGAGACCTACCAAAGAGTGCTGCTCTTCCCTGGAGTGTATAGTTACCTTGTCTGTCAGCTTTGGGGTCAGTTCCCTTCTCTTTTCCATCGTTACAGGCAGGAATTACTACCTAAGCAATTATGTATAGCCTGACTCTACTTCCTCAAGAAAGAAATCAAAAGTAGTATAAACCATTATAACTGGGTCGATGTTGAAATATTCTCTAAGAGTCCTCCGCATACACCGGCCATTACTCAATTTTGCTTGCTCCTATATAACCATTTTATCCGTTCTTTTGTAGCTCTTTTCGGAGTGCTTTTGTTCTCATGTCAATAAGCCTTATTGGGTCAGGTAGTCTATATCGGCTGCAAAACCACAGAATAACTTCAGTGCTACTCTTAATATCTATCCTGTTTCCAGGAGAGATAAAAAGAGGTTTCACCCCGTCTTTACTTCGGACGACTACCCCAACTTTTTTCCCATTGAAAAAAAGAGGGCTGTAACTGCCTTTCGTTTTGTCAGGTTCTGTATATTCTCCAACCAGGCGAGACTTTGCACATCCTATAGTGGCTGTATCAAAGATCACTCCAATGTGTGAGGCCAAGCCTATCCCCCGCGGATGAGCAATTCCCGCGCCGTCAACCAATATTACATCAGGCCTTACTGTAATCTGTTTAAACAGGGGAAGCAGGATAGGTATCTCTCTGAAGCTTAAATAACCCGGAACATAGGGGAAATTAACCCTATCAACATGCTCAAAAATGTCGTACTTTTTGATCTCGAATCTTTTTTCAATATCATTTTGCTCTACTTCAAATATACCCAAGACCGCATAGCCAGTTTTATCAAACCTCGAGTAAGATACATCCACGGCGGCAACTGTTTTCACTTTTCTGATGGGGAAAGGGCAAAATCTTAGATTCCCTGCGAGTTCGCATTGTAGCTTTTTAGCTTCTTGTATATTTATATCCCATCTATGTTTGATCAAAGGTTCCACAGATGCCTCAGGCGTTCAATGCTATACCGACAAAGTTCTTTAGTATGACCCTAGGTTTTTTCAGTGACCTTAGGGATTTTAAAAGCTTGTTTGGGTTATCCTTGAAAAGAGGGCTGCTCAAATGATCCTTTGTGAGAAGTTTCCAGTTTTTCATTATGTAAAATTCCATTGTTTCTTTATCGAACTCCGGGTGAAATTGTACCCCGTACAGAAAGGAATCATATCTGACGGCCTGGAAAAGGGAATGTTCATTCCATGCGAGCTGTACAAAATCCGGTGGGGCTTTATTTACTGAATCGACATGAGAAGAAAAAACTTCTAATCGGGCTTTGTTAACCCCTCTGAACAGTGGATCAGATAATCCGTTGATTGTCAGGTTTATCGTGCTTATTCCAAACTCCGGTCCGATGGGGTTTCGGCTTACCATGCCTCCCATCACATAGCATATCAGTTGATGCCCAAAACATATCCCCAGTGTCGGAATCTTATTTTTGATAATTATATCAAGAACTGTTTTAAAGTGTTTATCATGATTGTAACCCGTTACAAGGGACTTGTGAGAACCGGTGATTACAATGCCTTTAAAGATTGGGACTTTGTCGAGTTCGACATTTAGCAGGGGGCGTATAACCCATTTTACCTCTTTCATTCCGGCAGTGTTCATTATCATATCTTCAAAGTCCATTCTCTTTTTGCGCAGTTCAGCATAGGTAGAGCCTGTTTTGATTATTAAAAATTTAGGATTTCCCATTTTATCTTTTACTGTCAAACTCACAGTTATAAGTTAAAAAGTGGTCGTATTTTTTCAAGTGTTAATACATGTTTCCTTCGGTCACTCTACGTTTTCACTTCAGATCCAACGATAACCGCTCAAGTCTGCATGGCAAACAGCCTTTAACAAGGATAAAAGGCTAAAACAACATGGGAGAGAAGGATTTTTGATTGAGAATCGTTGATGTAATGAATGTATCTAGGAGTATAATAAAAACATAGCAACCGTATTGTTCTATATATCAAATGCTTGTGCCTAAACAATACAATCTCTCATGGGGTAACCAGTCTCTTTTATCAGATACAATTTAATCCGACACTATGTTGTT
>QNCQ01000126.1 GCA_003645825.1 Fidelibacterota bacterium | reverse complement strand
TAATATGAGGGTAACCCCGGCAAGGCTTTTTCAAGAGATTTCCCATGTACCACATTCCAATCTTCAGTATACACAAGAGAATCAATAACATCCTTAGATGGGCTGAGAAGTACTATTTTGCCAGAAATATTATTGAGAATCAGCCACTTATCTGGAACAAGTACTTTCTTAAGCGGCACAAGGAAAAAATCGAAAAATGAGCTATCCTGAGCAACCACATAATAATCGTCAGGAAAAACTACAAAATCTCGACTGAAAGTCACTTTCCTAAGAGCTCCCGAAATGGAAATGCCTCTGAGATTTATTGGTGATGAACTCATATTGACAAGCTCAATAAATTCACACTGGTCATCCCCGGGATTAGCAAGAAACTCATTTATCGTTATCTCCTGGGGAGCTATTTCAGAAATTACATGAGTGGTAAGTGTATTATTTTCTAAATCCCTATCTTCGTCCATCCTTACAGTAGCCCTGTATTCACAGTAACCCTTTCCCGTGGTAAAAATCTTCCCTTCTATCCTGAGCGTGGAATCCGGCATAAGAGGCGGGATATTACCAAGCTTCCAGATAACATCTTTATCAGAGTGGACACCGTCAAAATTTCCATCGAAGCTAATCTCCAAAGTCAAAGGAAAAGTGGGTTTTCTACCAGTATTTTTCAGTTTCACTACAAAAGTATTCTCTTTCCCAATAGCTGAAAAAGTATCTTTAAAAGAAAAACTCTCTATGCCCACATCATACTCATACCTTAGAATGGAATTTTTTGAACCAGGTGTTGCACCATCTTCCGAAGCGCTGGAACCCCAATTATCCACTAATAGTCCTGATATATCTGGATCCCTTCTCTCAAGAGAAACCCCATCCCCACCTCCATAACCTTTCTCATAGTAAACACGATCAACTATGTTAAAATTGACATCTGCTAAAAATAGTGAATCTGATGAATTGTTTAGTACAGGAAACCTTTCTGGAAAAATAATTTTTCCATTGAAATCAGGAAAGGATACTAAAAAATCTTTATCCGCAGCCACAATCAAGAACTCTCCAGAATCCAGCGCAGTTGGTTCGGTAGTTATCACCGACCATTCCCCATTTGCATCCCTTAAATACCATTCTGTAAAATCTATTGTACGCCCGCTTCTGTTATAAACCTCTATCCATTCAGATTCTCCTGATTCCGGGTCATACATAATTTCATTAATAACAACTGACCCCTCAGAATAACTGACTCCAAAATTGACATTTAGAGAATCATTCAATCTTCTCTCATCCCTGGCTGACTCTATGTACGAAAAAATAGTATGCAACCCCCCTGGAAGCGAATCAATAACAAACGTATATATCCTCTCTTCTTCGGGGTTTAAAGTATCACCAACATTCATTCTCTGGCTATACAAAACACCATATAATGGGTTTTCTATTTGTATACATACAGAGCTTAAAGTATTTGCTAACAAGCCAACGTTCTTAATAACAACACTAATCCGTCCAGCTTTATCTTCAAAGAAATATTTACCCTCACTCTCAACAAGAACCGTGTCCAGGCTCAGGTCAAAATCCGGCTTTGCTATCGAGTTTTTCCTTCCCGGAGTAGCACCATTAGAATCCTGACTCAAATCCCAGTTCGAAATGTCATTCGTAGCAGCCAGAGGGCTGATCCTCTCTATGCTAACTCCCTGTCTGTATCCGAAATATTTAGTGTAAAACAGACTATCCTGAATGTACCCGGCAGCATCGGTTATCACAACAGAGTCCTCAGTATTATTAAGACCCGGAAATTTCTCAACCTGAATCACAATATTACTATCAAGCTTGTATTTTTGTAATAAATTTTTTTTGTCAGACGTAATAACCACAAAAGAATCCGGAAAAACAAAAAATGGCCTGGCGAGAATCAAAGAAACCTTCCCTGAAGCATCTTTCAGCCTAAAGTTCTCAAGATTAACAGGAACACTATCAGGATTATAAAGCTCTATCCACTCAGGGTTACCAACATCAGGATAATACATAACCTCATTAATAAGCACTGACTTTGGGGGATATCCAGCGTTTATAATCGCTGAGGAAACATTATTTAAAGTATCCTCATCTTTATCATAGTCGATCCTCAACTCCAGCTTCTGAGTGCCATATTCAAGAACAGGAATACTCACCGAATCTGTAAGCTGCTCAGAAAACCGTAAAGTATCATAGTAGAATTTTTTCAACTGGTAAATAGGAGAACCATCCTGCCTGCTGTAAACAGAAATATCCACCAGAAAATAATCCGCTGGCTCTATACCACAATTCGAAATCCTGTAAAATACTTCTATGGTGTCTCCCTTACTCAGATGGGATAAAGGAGTGGTTCTTAGCTCACAAATTTTGAGGTCATTATATTTGATAAACTGGGAATTTACTTCTCCGGGCGTTCCCCCCTTTTCATTAACAGTAGGTTTCCAGTTCATCGAAGACGTAGAACAACAGAACGGATTTAATCTTTCAAGAGATAATCCCTTCGCTGCTGGATCCCCTGTATACCGAACAAAGTCAATTTCCATACCTGAAGCATCAACTATACTCAGAGAGTCTCCGTTATTATTCAATGCCGGGATGACTTCTTCGGGAACCAAAAAAACGGCACCGAATCCCCAACGGTCTTTAATAGAAGTATCATTAGAAACAACGAAATAACTATGAGGCAAAATAAGACATTTCCTGGACGTTATAAGCCTGTACTTTTCTTTTTTCTTGATCTTCCAGCCCTTAATGTCTATGGTATCCCCGGTTGTATTATAAAATTCTATCCATTCCCCTCCCTGAATTTCCAGAGGGTTGTACATAATTTCATTAAAAACTATGCTCCCCATTCTGAATGGCACATAAAACCTGAGAAAATAGTCATTGTTATCTGGCACCTCATCAAGTTCACAAATTATCTTGCATACCAACTGGTTTTCTCCCTGCCTGGCATCACTAATTTGAAACCTGAAATTACATTCTTCTCCTGCTGAAAGAGCAATAGTTGTATCAAAAAAAACCTCATTAGATGAAATAAGGGAATCTTTATCTGCATCAAGTCCACACAGGATTTGTGCTCCTTCACAATGTTTTTTACCTTCATTTTTCACCGTAACAAAAAATGTAACTTCACCTTCTTCGAAAGTGGAAAGGGATGAATCAATTAACACCGAAACAATAGCAAGATCATAGTCAGAAGGAGTTACACTATTTCTAAAACCCGGGGTACCATCCAGCACCTCTAAGTTACCCCAGTTCGAAAGTACATCCGGACCATCAGAATCTATTTTCTCATCAGAATAACCCGGGGCCTGATCCGGGCTCGTGATTGCATAAGAAACAGTATCCCCATCCTTATTCAAAAGAAATATTTCATTAGGCTCGGTATTTTTTAAGCCAGAGTCACCAAACGAATTGTCAACGGTCGTAAGCAAAAGTACCGTATCTGGAATTAAGCGATCATATCGGTTTGATTTTCCCTCTACAAGGTAACCCCTATCAGGAGTAAGGCAATAGCTCCGGGGTGGCAACACGTAAGTGGAATCAGGAGAAACCAGACTATCAATAAAGCCACCTGACGAATTCCTTATAAACAGACTAAACCCCCGGAGGCTAACAGAATCAGCACCTTTATTATAAAGCTCTATAAACTCATCATAAAACTCCGAACCCATAGGGTCAAACATTATCTCGTTTATCCTGACTTCCTGGGAAAACAGACAAACACTCAGAAAAATTAGAAACAAAACCTTTGTAGAGAATACCTTCCAAACAACTCTCATGGCGACCGCACCAATTTTACTAATATGGTAAGCATTTAATGAGAACTGGTAAGTTTCTTCAACTCCTCAGCAAAGGATTTTGCTCCTTCCTCTATGTTTTTACTTAAAATGACCTTCTCGGCTATTACAGCTCCACCATAGAGCTCACGCATCTGCTTCAAACATTTACCAGGTCTCCCGGCACATGTGATAAAGAAGGCAGCTTTTTTCATTTTCTCTTTATTTCTAATCAAGTATGTCCTAACTGCAGGAGTTACACGTCCGTTCCATACCGGGCTACCTATTATTACAATGTCATAATTTTCTGGATCTTTAGCGTAGGTTATTTCAGTTGTATTTCCACGGGTTGCATCGTATCCAGCCCTAAGGAAACCTAAAATTCCTTTCCTAGACTTTTTGTCCACTATCTCATCCACATCAGCGTTGAGAGTATTCGCTATAATTTGAGATGCTTTCCTGGTATTACCAGTTCTGGAATAGTATGCTACCAAAATTTTCATTGTATCTCCTTTGAATATTACTAAGTTCTGGGAAGATGTTGAATCTTCAGGCTTTTCCACCTGAGAAAATAAGAGACTCTGAAAAATGATTAGCCCACCTAAGAAACCTATTAACCCTTCCATTTCCCTCTCCCGAAACCTTCTCTCAAAAAATTTTATTTCTTACTTTCTTTGTCATACATTTTCCTAACAGCGTAAGGTATTGATTGAACAGTAATAATGCAATACTAAAACGATGGCTTTTCACTTAAGACGATTTTTTTAATCGCGCATTCAACATTTTTTTATTTTTGCCTGTTTGATGGACATTACGGTTGTTAAAGTAAAGAGTATCTCCGTTAGGATTTTTTATCTTTTTGAAAGCATGTAAATTTTTTGTTCTTTATTAAAACTAGTAAGAGGGCAATATATGATTGAGATTCCTTATATTGAAGGTGATGGTATAGGACCTGAGATATTCAACGCTATGAAAAAGGTCATTGACTTTGCCTTTGAGAAAACCTATAATGATAAAATCAAGTGGATTGAGTTACTTGCCGGACAAAAAGCACTCAACACAACAGGTGAGCTTTTGCCTCAGAACACAATTGAAGCGATAAAAAGGTATAAGACGGCTATCAAAGGCCCGCTTATGACTCCGGTGGGTTCAGGTTACAGAAGCTTAAATGTGACATTGCGGCAGGTTCTGGATTTATATGCCTGCATAAGACCTGTAAAATACGTGCCGGGCGTTCCTTCGCCACTTAAAAATCCGGAAAAGGTAGACATAATAGTTTTTCGAGAAAACACTGAGGATGTATATGCCGGTATTGAATGGGAAGCCGGCTCAAAGGAAGCAGAAAGAACAAGGGAATATTTGAAAGAAAAATTTGGAATTTCTTTGAGAGAGGATACGGGCATTGGTCTTAAACCAATAAGTAAATTCGCCAGTCAAAGGATTGTTAAAAAAGCAGTTGAATATGCATTAAAAAATAACAGGAAAAAGATTACCATAGTTCATAAGGGAAACATAATGAAATACACAGAGGGAGCTTTTAGAAAATGGGCTTACGAAATAATCGAGGAAAAGCTCAAAGATGAAATCGATGGAAAGATAGAGATTAATGATATCATAACCGACAATATGTTCCAGCAGATAATCCTTCATCCTGAAAATTACGATGTTATTGTTACAACAAATTTAAATGGGGATTATTTATCTGATGCAACTGCAGCATTAATTGGCGGGATAGGGCTGACTGCCGGTGTAAACATGTCCGATAAGGTAGCAGTTTTTGAGCCAGTTCATGGTACGGCTCCCGATATAGCAGGAAAAGGGTTAGCCAATCCGACAGCCATGATTCTTGCAGGAAGCATGTTACTCGAATACTTGGGTTTTGGAGAAGCGCAGGAAGTTATCATTGCTGCCCTTAAGAGGGTTTTAGAGTCTGGAAAAGTGACAAAGGATCTAGCTCTGCTTATGGGGCGAGAGAAATACCTGTCGACAGGAGAGTTTTCAGAGAAAATTCTGGAAGCTATAGAAAAGGACACTGTTTAGAGCTTCTTAAAAGAAGTAATCCCTTTTTGCAACGTTGTGTTATTCCATCACTCATATTTCGAGAGCCTTTC
>QNCQ01000125.1 GCA_003645825.1 Fidelibacterota bacterium | reverse complement strand
GCACCGGGCAGACCTATCTTTTCTACCAGCCCTTTTGCTATCTCGACATCGGCGTCTATTTTCATCTGTCGCAGGGAAGTTTCCATTAGTTTAAATTTCAGAGATGAACTTCCACAATTTAGAACCAAGACTTTCATAGTGCTCTGTCCTCCTTTTTGTTTATCATTTTTCAACCAGCCAAAGTTGTTAATGAGTTTTTTTATTCACTTAATACTGGAACCGTAACTCCAGCATGCCTGACAACGAGTATTTTGGCATCTTTTCCTTTATGTTTTACCGCGTCTTTAAGTGCTTCTTCTAGAGAGCTCCACGGTTCCATAAATACCTCAGTAAGAGCAGATTCTGGCAGTTCTGAAACGACTCTCACATTGAACTTTGAGAGTATACTTGCAAGTTTTATCGCTTTATGATATCCAAATTTGAAGTCACCTTTTATTTTTTCGATTGCTTCTTCTGGAGTTTTACATTCCTTCAGGAGCTTATAAAAACCATCGGGACCTATACCGCCGTGACATCTCGAAACAAGAATTATTATCCCGTCATCGTTGAGCGCCAGCTTTACGTTTTCAAGTGCTTTATGAGACTGATATAGGTTAACGTCCATGGGGTTTTCTGCCAGGGCTACCACTATATCCACTTTATGGGGAATTTCAACAGAATACACTTTTTTCGCGTGTTTTGTGATTTCGTCGAAAGAGTCAAAAATATGGCCAGCTGTAGCATAACATATTCTGCCTTCGCTATCTACCACAGTTTGTATTGAAAAAACTCTTTCGCAAATGTTAAGTTTTTTGACGATATCAATCATATCTTCATGTACAGGATTTCCTTCAAGGGCAAAGGTTTCTGAGCGTTCATCAAGGGCAAACTTATGATTCAAAGTTATTGTTTCATGTCCTGCCACCCCTGGGATGAAAGCTTTTCTTCCACCTGTATAACCTGCGAAGTAGTGAGGTTCTGAAGAACCTATGACTATCATACCGTCGTACTCGTAGATAGTTTTGTTTATATATATTGGAGTTCCGAAACTGGATATGCCTATATAAATAAGGGAATTACTTTCCTTAGAATCGTGAAACTTAACCTTTTCTCTGAGCGAGGAATAGTATTTTCCAAGGATGCATTGCAGTTCATCTTCTGTTGGAGTTCTGTGGGCTCCAGAAGCTATGATAATGTTGAAGTTGGTGGTTTCTTCTATATAGTTTATAAGTACATTGAGAACCTTTTGGGTAGGAGTGGGACGCGTGAAATCGTTTATTATTAAAAGCAGTTTTCTAACTTTGCCAAGAAAACTTGCGAGATCAGGGAAATTTATAGGGCTGGATAGAGCCTCTTCTATGACCTTTTGTTCATTGTGAACTTCTATAGTTTTTGGACCAACTATTTTGACATTTTCAAATTCTTTGAGTAGTTCAAGTTTGCTATATTCAGTCAATTTCTGCTTCCTTTCCCTGAAAGTCTTATTTCTTTTCTACCTTTTCGGCCTTTTTTCCTTTCTCAGTCTCAGTTTTTGACCCGTTACCACCTTTTTTGTCGGTTTTGCGAGCATAGTCCGTTATGTAAAAACCGCTTCCTTTAAATATCAGCCCGGCTCCTCCGGAAATGACTCTTTTCAGCGAGGATTTTCCGCATTTTGGACACGTTTTTAGAGGTTCTGAAGCAATGCTTTGGAATTCTTCAAATTCGAATCCGCAGTTTTTACAGTAGTAGTCGTATGTAGGCATAGTGTTCCTCCTTCTGAGTTTTTAAGCCATGTTACACAAGATTGCAGCGACATTGACAATGTCATCAACACTACATCCTCTTGACAAATCATTCATTGGTTTGGCAAGTCCCTGGATTATTGGCCCTACAGCTTCACACTTACCTATTCTCTGGGCTATTTTATACCCTATATTTCCTGAGTTCAAATCAGGGAATATAAGTACATTTGCTCGGCCTGCAACCTCACTACCCGGAGCTTTTTTTCTGCCCACTTTTTCTACTATTGCGGCGTCAAACTGCAATTCTCCATCGATTAATATGTCCGGCCTTTTTTCCTTTACTATTTTTGTGGCTTCAATGACTTTGTCTACGAGTTTATGTTTTGCACTGCCTTTTGTAGAGAAAGACAACATTGCGACGATGGGGTCTTCGCCAACTACCCTTTTGTGCGTCTCCGCTGTAGAAATAGCTATGTCGGCAAGTTGCTCGGCATCTGGGTCTGGTAGCACAGCGCAGTCGGCAAAGCTGTATACCTTGCCTTCATTAGGTGTGATTATCAGAATGTCACTTGATACAGTTTTGACTCCCTCTGCAGTTCCAATAATATGTAAAGCTGCTCTTAGCACCTCTCCTGTTGTAGTATCTGCACCGGATACGCATACGTCGGCGACTCCCTTTTCAACGAGCATTGCTGCAAAAAAAGTATAGTTTTTCATAATCTTTTTTGCTTCGTTGTTCGTTACCCCTTTTTCCTTTCGTTTTTCGTAGTAGGTTTCTGCAAATTCTTCGAAGCGCTCATAGTTTTCTGGAAACACAAAATTAACCTTGTTTAGGTCTATCCCTAACTCGTTGGCACGTTTTTTCACTGTATCTTCCTCACCAACAAGTATCACCTGACAGATACCTTCCTTTATCAATATTTCTGCTGCTTTTAGTACTCTCTCATCGTGAGATTCTGGCAGAACGATAATCTTTCCTTTTCCTCTGGCATTTTCTCTTATGCCGTCCAATAGCTTCATTTTTTCACCTCTCTGATTTTTTCTTCCAGTTTGACCTTCACTGACTCAGGTACAAATTTGCTTATATCGGCTCCTAATCTGGCTAACTCTTTTATTAGACTTGAGCTTAAGTAAGAATATTTTTGATGAGACATTAAAAATATCGTGTCGATCTGCGGGTTTAAATGTTTGTTCATAAGTGCCATCTGGAATTCATACTCAAAGTCAGAAATAGCTCTCAGGCCTCTAACAATTGCTATTGCACCTACCCTCCTGGCAAAATCAACTGTGAGGCCAGAAAACTTTTCGATTTTGACATTTGGTATATCGGTTGTACAACTCCTTATAAGCTCGAGTCTCTCCTCAGGGGTGAATAAAACATCTTTCCTCAGGTTTACAGCGACAGCGATGTAAACAAGGTCAAATAGAGTTGCAGAGCGTCTCAAGATGTCCAGATGACCATTGGTAATAGGATCAAAAGACCCTGGATATATTGCTATTCTTTTCATAGTTCGAAAAAGTAAACAATTGTGTCTCCAATTCTAGCCTTGTCAGTAAGCTCTAATCCTTCGGGTATTGGTATTTCAGTATCTTTGCCGCACTCAAGTACAATTTTGCATTGGTTATGTAACGATGCTAAGGCTTTCATTAAGGAATCAAATTTATCATAATTGTATGGGGGATCAGCAAGTATGAGATCAGCTTTAAAGTTTGTCTCAAGGAACCTCATAACATCCATACACCTAAGTTCAACCATATCTGCGATCCCAAGAGCTTCGGCATTTTCACTTATGATTCTAATTGCTCGCTTGCTTTTATCAACAAAGATGCAATGTTCAGCTCCTCGCGAAATTGCTTCGAATCCGAGGTTGCCACAGCCGGCGAATAGATCTACGACACGATACCCTTCCACACTACTGAGTTTATTGAAGATAGTTTCTTTAACTCTGCTCAAAGTAGGTCTTAGAGAGCTCAGATTATATGCTTTTAGTCTATGTCCTTTGAACCTACCAGATACAATTTTAGGCATTTTTTCTTTCCTTTATAATTTTCAACTCTATTGTGAATTCGTATTTTCCTTGCCTGTTTCTCATCAATAATATGGAATTGTATGCTATGTTTATATTGAAGTTTGTAAGTTCTTCCAGGAATATGGGAAAATTATGGATGTTACAAGCTCCAATAACGCAAGCATCTATCCAGTTTTGGGAATTTTTCCCCGTGATTTTCAATAAAGGGACGGGTATTTTGCTCTGTGCAGCTGAATAGCCTATAACCTTTGCAATTTTTGATAGATCAAAATATTTATAACTTTTTTCTCCTTGAGAAGGGAAGTTAGTAGTAAAGATTGTGACAACTTTTTTCCGGCCGGTTTCTTCACTTGTAAAGAAGACATCCATTGAAGAAAAATAATTCCACTTTGTTATATACTCTCTCAGGTGCGGTTCCAACGTAGGGTTATTAAGAATCCCCGATAAACTTCCTGTTGATAGGTTTATCTTTATATAATCTATTTCTATTAACTCGAGTAATTTACGGGTTAGGTCAGCAGCTCCTTTTAGTAAATTTGTCCCTATGTTTAAATCTGGCAGATAAATCTCTTCAACGGGTGTCCCAGGAGTTGTTATTTTCGTGGCTGTAGTAATTTTTTTTGTTTTTTGTTGTGGTGTTTCTGTATTTTTGATTTTGTGCGTTACCCATTTTTCCTTTGTTGAGGGAATGTGTGAGGTGGTTTCCCTACTTAAGAGTGAAGATACCTCGTTTCTAAAGAGGAAAATCGCTATACCGCCAGCAATAACCAATGCACAAGGAACTAAAATGGCAATTGTTCTCCATTTTCTTGGTGCTTTTCGGGCTTGAGGAGCAAATGTTTTAGCTTCCTCCTCGGTCAATTTTTTTTCTGCTTCGGTAAATTGTTCTTCCTCGAACTTGCCTTTTTCCCCCGGAGCTTTTTCTGCTTCAATGTCCAGCTTGGTCAGAACTTCCTCAAGTTTTTTTTTCTTGTTCGGGTACTGTATTCCTGGACCATTAAGCAGGTTTATCTTTATCATAGCTCCCCATAGTAAAAGCGGTAAAGGAGTCCTACAACGTCTGTAAACTGGGACATTGCTCCAGCTCCATCTCCGTCCCCTTTGTAAAGCCTCAGGGGTTTGAATTTGATAAAAGGGTCGACAACTTCTATATTGGCAACCCGGTAAGTTAGAAAGATATTGAAGTAATCAGAGTATGTATCATAAGAGTATACATAAAACTTTTCAACAGTTCTCAGTTTGTCAGTGGGTGAGAATCGGACCCTATCCAGCTCTTCAATTAGTGAAACCATTTCCTCGTTGTGATTACTTTTCGATAGTATCTTGTAGCTACCACCCTCCATAAGGGTAAAAGAAGTAAGGGAAATAATATTGCTCCCTTTCATCAAGGCGACCATCTGGAAAGCATCGCAGACAAGGCTTAAAGCCCATGAAGATAGAGATGTGGTATTGTATATTTTTTCTACTCCATATAATGAACTGATAAAATTGATATCCACGAGCCGCAATTTCAGACCTGTTTTACTTATTGTCTCTGCAATTGAACTTATTAACCGTTTTGGAAAAGAAATAGCGAGAAATCTATTTTCTTCGAGAGGGTAGAACTGAACCAAACTATCCTTATAACGTTTTCCCAATCTTTTTTCTTCACAGAATTCCAGGTATTGTGGCAGTATTTCTTCATCGACTTTTTCTTCAATAGGGTATATCTTATAGCTTCCCATTTCGACAGGAAGAGATAGAAGTACTTCCTCGTTAGCTATTCGTTCTTCAGGAATAATGGATTCAAGTATGTTTCCAAATTGATTGATCATAGTTTCAATATTGCGGGGTGACAATTCGAAAGGCAGTGAGGTTTTTTCGATATACTTTATATTCTGCCAGCTGAAGTTTTCATCCTCTATTCTGGCATGTCGTATACTATCTTTTGATATGGCAAAGCATAACATTTATTTCTTCGCTTTGATTATCTTTTCTCCCAGCTTTTCTCACCATTTTTTATGTAGCCATAGTTTGTGTCTTTAAAAGCGAATACGAGGTAACGCATTTCTTTATATTTTTTCATTGGGTCCTTAATCGTTATCCCCTCTGAATCAACCAGAATTTGAAACTGTTTGTTTATCAGTGGGTTATACGCTAAATGGGAGTCAAGTTTGAATGGTCTAAAGATCTTT
>QNCQ01000124.1 GCA_003645825.1 Fidelibacterota bacterium | reverse complement strand
GAGTATGATAGGATGATAAACAAAGTTGAAGCTTTCTTAGAAGGGAGAATTGATGAAGTAGTTGATTATCTTAAAGAGAAAATGGATATTGCGGCAAAAGAGTTGATATTTGAAGAAGCAGCAAGATACAGGGATCAGATAAGAGCAATTCAATCTTATGCAAGAAAGCAATTTGTGGAACTTCCTGATATTCAAAATATTGACCTTGTTTACTTCATAATAGAAAGCAGAACCGCGCTTGCTGTTCTATTCAGGGTTAGGAGTGGTAAGTTGATGGGGAAAGAGCCGTTTTATATAGGGAATGTTGAGAGTGCCGGGACTGGTGAAGTTGTTTCTGGTTTCCTTGAGAGATATTATAGTTCTACCAGCTTGATACCGGACGAAGTTCTCTTGAATATAGAGCCAGATAACAGCGAAATTCTTACTGAGTGGCTTTCCAGTTTGAGAGGAAAAAAAGTCAGAATTGGGATCCCTAAATCTGGGGAGAAGTTGAGATTGATGATGATAGCGGAGAAAAATGCGAAACTCCAATTTGAGGAGCTTCGGTATAAAGAAGGGCTTAAGGTCGATTTTGTTCCCAAGACCCTCAGAAGTTTAAAGAAGGATCTGGGGCTTGAGAACTATCCGAGAAGAATAGAGGCTATTGACATTTCCAACCTAAAAGGAAAACAGCCTGTCGGTTCCGTTATTGTTTTTGAAGATGGGAAACCCAAAAAGAGTGAGTACAGGAGATACAAAATAAAGACAGTTGAGAGAATTGATGATTATGCTATGATATCTGAAGTTGTGAGACGCAGATATGGCAGGTTAATGGAAGAAGGAAAGAGAATCCCTGATTTGATTCTGATTGATGGAGGGAAGGGACAGGTTTCAGTGGCAAAAAAGGAACTTGACTCTCTTGGATTGGACAATGTTCCTGTGATTGGACTTGCTAAAAAACTTGAAGAAATATATTTTCCTAGCTTAAAAGATCCTCTTGTACTGTCTAAAGCGAGTATTTCCTTGATACTTCTAAGAAGGATAAGGGATGAAGCTCATAGATTTGCTATTTCTTATCATCGGTTAAGAAGGAAAAAGGAAGGGATACGATCTGTGCTTGATGAGATTCCTGGCTTAGGAAAAGTAAAGAGAATTGAGTTAATGAAGCATTTTGGGTCGGTTGAAAAACTAGCTTCGGTTTCGAAGGAGGATATAATGAAGGTTCCTGGAATAGGTAAGAAACTTGCTGAGAAAATCTGGGAACACTTGCACCAGTAAAAGAGGAGGAGTAGAAGATGAAGGAAATCGGAGGGGTGGACATAAAGTATCTGGCTGAGAAATACGGGACGCCGCTTTATGTTTACGATTTTAACAGAATAGAGGAAAATGTTAGGAAGATTAAGGGAGCATTCAAGTATGATGAGGGGAGAGTTAAAATCTATTATGCACTGAAAGCTTTCTCTCATCCTGTGCTGATAAAATTCTTGAAAGATAGAGGGTTAGGGTTTGATTGTGTTAGCCCCGGAGAGATTAGGCTTGCGCTGGAGTGTAATGCTGATAGAAAAGATATAATATTTACCGGCAATTACGAAAGCTATGAAGATTTGGAGTTTGCATATAAGTTGAAAGTATTGATTAATCTTGATGGTATAAACTCTTATCTCAGACTGAGAAAGATCGGGAAAGTTGATTTTATAAGCTTCAGAATAAATCCTGGAAAGGGAAAAGGGAAATATGAACAGATAACAACAGGAGGTGAGAAATCGAAATTTGGCATACCTTATGAGGAAGCTGTTGAGGCCTATAGGATAGCTTATGAGGACGGAATAAGGCGTTTTGGAGCACATATAATGGTGGGTTCTGGGATTTTAGATAAAGATTTCTTTCCATCGATCGTTGAGCATTTTCTGGCAATACTGAAGAAAATCAAGGAACAAATAGAAATCGAGTTTGAGCACATTGACATAGGGGGTGGGTTTGGAATACCTTACTTTGATGATAAATCCGAGCTTGATATTGGATATACAGGTTCAAAGGTACTTGAAGTCTTTAATGAAAAGGTGGGCGAGTATAGATTGGGAAAGCCTTTGCTTGCAATTGAACCCGGTAGATATATTGTAGGTAATGCCGGTTATCTGATAACCAAAGTGTGTGGTATCAAGAAGAGCTATCATAACTTTATCGGGGTGGACGCAGGTTTTAATATATTCGCGAGGCCAGCTCTGTACGGTGCAGAGCATAGTGTTTGTGTTTATAATGGTTTTGATAAAGGCAAAATTATTGCTAATATTTGCGGTCAGATATGTGAAAATACTGACATTTTAGCAAGAGATAGAGAGTTGCCAGATTTAAAAGAAGGGGATATTATCATCTTTACTAATGCGGGGGCATATTGCAGTGTCCTGTCAAGCAGTTACAATATGCGGTATAGGCCTGCTGAAATTGCAATTTATAATAGCAAAGATCATCTGATAACACGAAGAGAGACCTTTGAGGATTACGTATCGAGGTTTTGCAGTGTTGAACTGGAGGGAAAAAATGGAAAAGACGAAGGAACCGGAGGTAACGCTTGAGCTGGCGTTAGAGCATGGCTTAACGGAAGAGGAATACAGGAAGATTTTAGAAATTCTCGGAAGAAAGCCGAATTATACAGAACTTGGAATCTTTTCTGTAATGTGGAGTGAGCACTGTAGCTATAAAAATTCGATCGCTGTTTTAAAGACTTTGCCGCGTACTGGCAAAAGTCTTCTTGTTAAAGCTGGCGAAGAGAATGCTGGGCTTGTAGATATCGGAGATGGGTTAGCTGTAGCCTTTAAGATAGAGAGTCATAATCATCCATCAGCGATAGAGCCATTCCAGGGTGCTGCAACAGGAGTTGGTGGCATCCTCCGAGATATATTTACCATGGGTGCACGTCCTATAGCAAGTCTGGATTCTCTAAGGTTTGGACCCCTTACCAATCCCAGAAACAAATATCTCTTTGACCATGTTGTGCAGGGAATTGCTCACTACGGTAACTGCGTTGGTGTCCCCACTGTTGCAGGCGAAGTGTATTTTGAGGAGTGTTATACCGGAAATCCGCTCGTAAATGTAATGACCGTTGGTATTGTTGAGCATGAGTATATAGTTAGTGCAACAGCGAAAGGAGAAGGGAATGCAGTAATGATTGTTGGTTCTGCCACCGGGCGTGATGGCATTCATGGAGCTACCTTTGCTTCTGAGGAGTTGACTGAAGAGTCTGAATATAGGCGTCCTTCCGTCCAGGTTGGGGATCCTTTCACAGAAAAACTGCTTCTGGAGGCTTCGCTCGAACTCGCAAAGAAAGGATTTCTGGTAGGTATGCAGGATATGGGGGCTGCAGGAATTTCTTGCTCCACTTCAGAGATGTCAGCAAGAGGGAAATCCGGGATGATAATAGATCTTAGCAAGGTACCTCTTAGAGAACCGGGAATGACGCCATATGAGATAATGCTTTCAGAATCTCAGGAAAGGATGTTGGTTGTCGTAAAGAAGGGTTTTGAAGAGGAAACAAAAAAGATTTTCAATAAATGGGGTTTGAACTGTGTAGAAATTGGTAAAGTCACGAATACTCAACCACTTGAGATTTACATGAATGGGGAGAAAGTTGGAGAAATTCCAGCCTGGCATTTGGTTCTGGGTGGAGGGGCTCCAGTTTACACCCGGAAAACAAAATACCCTTCCTATATAGAGGAAATAAGGGCTTTTGATATAGATGAAATCCCTGAGCCTGAGGACTATAATGAAGTTCTTTTAAAGTTAATTTCCAGCCCTAATATCGCTGATAAATCTTGGGTTTTCAGGCAGTATGATTATTCAGTAATGACCAATACTGCGTTGCCGCCTGGGTATGGAGCAGGAGTCTTAAGGATAAAGGGTACAAGAAAAGCACTGGCTGTGAAGACAGATGGAAATGGCAGATATACTTATCTCAACCCTTACCGAGGGGGCGCAATTGCGGTAGCAGAAGCTGCAAGAAACGTAGTTTGCACAGGAGCAAGACCACTTGCTATTACAAACTGCCTCAATTTCGGCAACCCGTATGATGAGGAGATTTACTATCAGTTTAAGAATGCTGTTCACGGTATGGGAGACGCCTGCAGAGTTTTTGATACCCCTGTGACGGGGGGAAATGTGAGCTTTTACAATGAATCCCCTGATGGGCCGATTTACCCTACGGTTGTGGTTGGTATGCTTGGCTTGATTAAAGATATTTTTCACATAACCACTCCCTGGTTCAAGAATGAGGGGGATTTCATAATACTAATTGGAAATATCAAGGGGGAGCTTGGGGGTAGCGAGTATTTAAAGGTTATTCATGGACTCGTAAAGGGTGATGCTCCAAGTATAGATCTTGAGTTTGAAAGAAGGATTCATGATGCCGTTCTGGAAGCTATTCGGAAAGGTATTGTAAATTCAGCAATTGATATTTCAGATGGAGGGCTGGCTATTGCGCTGGCTGAAGCCTGCATAAAAAATCCATCAGGTCCAATGGGAGCCTCTGTGTACCTTTCTGGAGATGCAAGAAACGATGAACTATTGTTTAGCGAGTGCCAATCTTGTATTGTTGTTACGGTAAGGGAGGATAATCTGCTTGAGATGGAAAAAATAGCTTCGAAAAATATGGTTCCCAGTACCACTATTGGGCGAGTTAAGGGAGATAGGAGACTCAGGATAAATACTCTCATTGACATAGATACTGCTGTTCTACTCAGGGAATATACTGCAGCTATACCTTCCATGATGAAAGGGGGGTAGTAGGGGATGAACGAGCTAATCAAATATGTAAGGGATGTCAGGAGGGAGTTTCATAAAATTCCTGAACCAGCTTACAAAGAGTACAGAACCACAGAGCTTATAGGGGAAAAGCTTGCAGAGCTCGGTCTGGAGCTAAGGAGCTTCAAGGTGGTAGAAACTGGCGGGTATTGTGATATTGGGAATCCTGATGAGATGATAGTTTTCCGTGCAGATATAGATGGCCTGCCTATTGTTGAGAGTGAAAAAAACAGGTTAGTATCTGAAAATAAAGGGTTTATGCATGCCTGTGGTCATGACTACCATATAAGTTTTGGTATAGGCCTGGCAAAGGCTTTTGCAAAAAGGAGCTGTAAGAGAGGACTAAAAATAATCTTTCAGCCTGCGGAAGAATCCCCGGACAGTGGGGGAGAGCACATTTCAAAGGAACTTGATTATTCGGTGTTAAAAAAGATTCTGGCTGTACATGTTAGCCCGTACATTGAAAAAGGGGTGATCAAAGTAAAGCCTGGAGCTATGTGTGCTTCTTCGAGTCTTGTCAGAATTAGTATTATCGGGCCTGGAGGACATACTTCTGCGCCGGAAAAAACGAGGGATCTCATATATATTGCATGCAATTTTGTAGCGAATTTGAATGAATATCTTAGAAAAAGTGTAGATCCGCAGAGTGTGTTCACTCTTGCTTTTGGGAAGATAAGGGGAGGGGAAAGCCACAACGTGATTCCGGATAGAGTCCAGCTAAGCGGGAGTCTGCGTACTCTTGATGAGAATATCCATAAAAGCATAGAAAAAAAAATAGGGGAATTTGCTTCCAGCTTTGGAAATTTGTATGGGATTAAAATAAAAGTTGATATTCCAACATATTGCCCTCCAGTTATAAATAGCAGGGAGCTATTTGCAGAATTAAACACTTACTGCGAGAAATCTGATTATCCCGTTTCCCTTAACATCGAAGAAAAAGCTTTTATGGGAGCGGATGATTTCAGTTTTTATTGCAGGTTTATCCCGGGACTATATATGATGGTAGGGGGTAGGTATAAAGGGGAGTTGCATTCTCCTGAGCTTGAGCTTGATGAAGAGCTGATCGACAGTACCTTTCCATTTATTGTCGGGTTTATTGATTACCTTTTGAATAAATAATATCTGATTGTTTGTTTAAAAGGAGGGTTTTTCTGATGCTGAAAAAGGGAGTGGTATATTTGAGCCTTGGCGGAATGTTAGTTATGGCGGGTTGTAGTACAT
>QNCQ01000123.1 GCA_003645825.1 Fidelibacterota bacterium | reverse complement strand
TTGCAAGCCAGAAATTAAACATGGTGATACCAAAACCTGAAACGCTATTTGTAGTCGTCAAAAAAACCATCGGAAAAAGTAATGATCGAAGATAGGACAATAAAAATCCGAACAGGCATACTTTTCATAGCTGCCACATTTATCTGGCTTATAGTATTGCTCAAACTCTTTGTAATCCAGGTGATAAAAGCTGAACATTACCAGAAAATTTGCTCAAAGCAGTCCACTGATAAAGTCATCTTAAAACCAAGAAGAGGCAATATCTTTGACCGAAATGGAAATCCTCTAACCATGAACATACTTTCATACTCAGTGTATGCTCATCCTTACCTTATAAAGGATAAAAGAGAAACTGCCAGAATTTTGAGTCGAATAACAGGAAAATCTGAGAAATATTATTTCTCTCTAATAAACAATAACAAAACTTTCGTATGGCTTGAGAAAAATCTCAAGATTGATGAAATAAAAAGCTCAACGATAGATAACCTAAACATCCAGGGAATTGTGGTAGAAAAGAAATATAGGAGATATTATCCATACGGCGAAATATTCGCCCAGCTAATCGGCTTTGCCAACTCCGACAACGAAGGAATTTGTGGGATCGAACTTGAATACAATCCATATCTCAAAGGAGTCCCCGGCTGGAAAATATGCTATAAAGATGGCAAAGGGAATCTTCTGGAAAGGCCTGATATACCACGTAAAAACCCGGTCGACGGCAACAATATCTTTCTCACAATCGATAAGGATTTTCAAACTATCCTCCACGAAGAACTACTTAACGTCTACAAAAATACTAAAGCCGACAAGGCAATGGGAATCGTGATGAATCCCACCACTGGCGAAATACTTGCTATTGCCTCAGCCCCTTCTTTCGATCCAAACAAGCCGGGCGATTACCCCATCGATAATCAGAAGATATCAGCGATAACTGATATATTCGAGCCAGGTTCTACCCTCAAGATAGTTACAGCTACAGCAGCCTTTGAGGAAAGGATTGTAGAGCCAGACGACAGTATCTATTGTGAAAATGGAAAAATGAGAGTCGGAGACATAACAATACATGATGCAGAACCATATGGGACGTTAAGTTTTTCACAGGTGATTGAAAAAAGCAGTAACATTGGCACAATAAAGATTGCCCAAAAATTAGGGAAGGAAAAACTCTACGAATACATTCTACGGTTCGGCTTCGGCCTAAAAACCGGGATAAAGCTTCCCGGAGAAGAGAACGGAATAGTGCACCACCTGAAAAAATGGAATCTTATCACCCTCGCTCAGGCTTCCATTGGTCACGGGATATGCTGTACAGCAATTCAGCTTGCCAATTCATACTGCGCAATTGCTAACGGAGGATATCTTCTTAGACCCATTATCATAAAGAAAATTGAATCTCCGGAGGGAATCCCAATACAAAGATCAAAAACAGAGCTAATAAGACAGGTAGCAAAAAAACAAAACATCGAGAAGATAAGAAGGCTCCTACGGCTAACGGTAGAAGAAGGAACCGGGATAAAAGCGAATATTGAAGGAATCAATATAGCTGGAAAAACAGGGACAGCCCAGAAGGTAATTAATGGAAAATATAGCAAAAACGATTATGTGGCCACCTTTGTTGGCTTTTTCCCCGTTGAAAAACCTAAGTACCTCTGTGTCGTGGTTGTTGATAATCCTCGCGGCAGACATCATACCGGCGGATATGTCTCTGCTCCCGTTGTGAGAGAAGTCTTTAAAAGAATTATAAATATTACAGATGACACAAGCATATATGCAGACAATAAAGCGCTTTATGAGAAGCAATCTGTAACAGAAAACCATTCACTCCCCGTCAGAAAAACCAGTAAAGCTCGCAAAAATAGCGTTGCAATAAGTACTTACTCTTACATCACACGGATGCCTGACTTAAAGGGGAAAACTCTGCGAGAAGCTCTGAACCTTACCAGTGGCCTTGGATTGAACATCGAGATCCATGGATATGGTATTGTTTACTACCAATCCATAAGACCTGGCTTGACTGTTACCCCGGGTGAAAAATGTGTAATAAAACTGAGGCAGTACAATTGATATGCTCAGAGTAAAAACAAAGGATGTTCTAAAAAACGTATTTTATACAGCAAAAGGCAATCTGCCGGAATATATTTGCGGCATAACAAACAACAGCAATACTGTAAAAAAGGGTTTTATATATGTTGCCATTCCAGGATGCAGGACTGACGGGCACAACTTCGTTGGAGAAGCAGCAAAAAAAGGGGCTTCTATCGCAATAGTGGAAAGATTCGTTGAAAATATTGATATCCCTCAAATAAAGGTTGAAAATGCCAGGAAGGTACTATCAAAAATTTCGGCAAACTTTTACGGACACCCATCAAAAAATTTAAACGTAATTGGAGTTACAGGTACGAATGGAAAGACAAGCTTTGTATACATCTTGTCGAAGATACTGCTTTCTGCAGAAAAGAAAACTGGAACAATAGGCACTCTCGGTTTTACCATACTGGACAAATTTTACTCCACTGATCTGACCACTCCTGAAAGTTTTCAGATACATTCTATCATGTACAAGTTTGTTGAAAACGGTATTGAATATGCCATAATGGAAGTTTCGTCTCATTCATTGGAACTAAACCGGGTGAACGACATTGACTTCGACGTCGGAGTCTTCACTAACATTTCTCATGACCATCTGGATTTCCATAAAACGATGGATGCTTATGTACGCGCAAAAACCAAGCTTTTCCAGCTGATTCCAGAGAAGGGTTTCTGTCTTATAAATCTTGACGACAGATTTGCAGAAAGATTCATGGAAGCTACCAAATGTGTAACGTACACTTATTCTATTAGTGACTACAACGCCCACTTCTACTGGGAATACGTCCAGGAAGCTGAAGATGGGATAAAAGGAATCATAAATGCGATGGGAAGCAAAATTCACATAGAATCTAGGCTCTCCGGGAAATTCAATCTATACAATATTCTCTGTTCCTGTGCCTGTGCTCATCTACTTGGAATCGAGGCAAAAACTATTCTAAAGGGAGTTGAATCTATAGAACGCATACCCGGAAGACTGGAGGAATTTAGGGCACCCGGGAAGCCGCGCATTTTTGTGGATTTCGCCCATACTCCAGATGCCTTCGAGAATGTTTTAAATGCCCTTACACATTTAAGAAAGGATAAAGGTAATCTTATCACTGTATTTGGCTGTGGGGGAAATAGAGATAGAAGAAAACGGTCCAAAATGGCAAAAACAGCAGAGAAGTACTCCTCCCTTTGTGTTGTAACAAACGATAACCCGAGATTCGAAGACCCTGACGAGATAATAAAAGACATCCTATCTGGCTTTTCAAACAAAGCAAACTACATTGTAATCAAAGACAGAAAGGAAGCTATAGAATACGCAATCAGAGAAGCAAATGAGAACGATATTATAGCCATTCTTGGAAAAGGGCATGAAAACTATCAGGAAATAAAGGGGGTAAAACATCCCTATAGCGACATTGATGTGGTAAAAGAACTGTATGGGTTAAAATGATAGACAAAAACCTGATATTAGAAACTGACTACGGTCAATTGAAAGATTTTGAGGGCAATGCCAGAGCTGCCTGCATCGATACAAGGATTTTAAAGCCCGGTGAAATATTTTTTGCACTTAAAGGTGAAAATTCAGATGGGCACAATTATATCTCAGCCGCTTTTGAAAAAGGGGCGTCTTTGTGCACTGTAAATAAAGATTGGTATGAAACGAACAGGGAAAAGTTCATGGGAAAACCTTTCTGGATCGTTGATGACCCTTTGAAAGCGCTGCAAAAATTAGCTGCCTCTTATCGAAAAAGGTTCGATATCCCCGTGATCGCCATAACCGGTACAAGTGGAAAAACAACCACCAGAAAAATGATAACCGAAACACTCAAAAGCGCTTACAAAGTTCACTCCACAATGGGAAACTATAATAATCACATAGGAATGCCATTATCCTTGCTAAACCTCAACACCACTCATCAGATTAGTGTGATGGAAATTGGTACAAACCACTTTGGAGAAATAAAGTTTCTCTGCGATATTCTTAAACCAACCCATGGATTAATCACAAACATCGGTTATGGACATATGGAATTTTTCAAGTCTAAGGAAGGAGTTGCAAAGGAAAAAGGCGATCTATTCAAATCCCTTCCATCAGATGGTATAGCCTTTGTGAACCTGAATGATCCTTTTATTTCAAAGATGGAAACTAAAGCAAAAAGAATTACATACAGTCTGAATAGTAAGAAAGCTGACTTCTCTGCAAGGATCGTGAAGTTCGATGAAAACGCACTCCCTCTGATGAAGATAAACAATAAATTTGAACTCAAATTGAAAATGCCCGGAAAGTTTTCTGCCATCAATGCACTTGCAGCTTTTGCTGTTTGTTCCTCTTTCAAAGTGAATACTGAATACATCAAAAACACCCTTGAATCTTTTTCTGGTGAAAAGCAGAGATTTAAGATATTCTCAGTGGGGAACATAAAAATAATCGATGATACTTACAACGCTAACCTTGATTCAACTATTTCAGCAATAGAAACGTTAAATATGATGAAAAGTAACGGGAAAAAAGTAATGGTCTTCGGAGACATGCTTGAATTGGGGGAGTTCAGTAAAAAGGCGCATGAAATAGTTGGTGAAAAGGTAGTTAAAAGCGGAATAAATCGGCTTTTCTGCTGGGGGAAAAACACCATTCACACCTTTAGGAGAGCTCTTGAGCTGGGTTTTGGAAACTCACACCATTTTGATGATAAGTCTGAGCTTGCAAAGAAGCTAAAAAAAGAACTCTCAGACGGAGACATAGTTTTAGTAAAAGGTTCACGGGGTAGTAAAATGGAACAGGTTATAGAAGAAATCAAGGGATAGAAAAATGTTTTATGAACTCCTTTATCCATTAAAAAGTATCTTCAGCCCCTTAAACATCTTTCAATATATAACCTTCCGAGCTGCAATGTCAGCAATCACAGCGCTCTTTATAAGTTTCCTGGTTGGACCCGTGATAATAAGGCAGCTTAAGAAAAAACACATTAGAGAAATAGTCAGGCAGAACGGACCAAGCACCCATCTATCAAAAGAAGGTACTCCCACTATGGGAGGCATTATAATTCTTATCTCCGTGGTCATACCTATGCTTCTCTGGGGGAAATTATCAAACATCTACACTCTAATAGTTTTGGTAGCAACTATCTGGATGGGGCTTATCGGTTTTATCGACGACTACCTCAAAGTAGTAAAGAAGCTAAAGCAGGGGTTAGTGGCAAAATATAAATTAATTGGACAGATACTTTTTGGTCTTATTCTTGGAATTATCATATACTTTTCACCTCATTTCAAAGAGTTCAATTCAATTACTTCGATTCCATTTCTGAAAAGCGCAGAGATAGACATGGGTATATTTTATATTCTTTTCGTAACACTGGTAATAACTGGCTCATCAAACGCTGTAAATCTAACAGACGGCCTTGATGGACTCGCCGCAGGATTGGTTGGTATAATAACACTTGCATTGTCAGTAATATCCTATATAACCGGTAGAGTGGATTTCAGCAGTTATCTCAATACAATCTACATCCCGGGTACGGGAGAACTCACTGTCTACTGCATGACTCTTTCAGGAGCCTTGTTAGGGTTCCTATGGTACAATTGTAAACCCGCCGAGATATTCATGGGTGACACAGGGTCACTGTTCCTAGGAGGAGTAATAGGAACTATCGCTGTCCTAATAAAAAAAGAATTACTGTTAGTTCTTCTTGGGGGAATATTTGTTGTGGAAGCCCTCAGTGTACTGATTCAGGTTTCCTACTTTAAGTACACCAAGAAAAAATACGGAGAAGGCAAACGGGTTTTTCTGATGGCACCAATACATCATCACTTCGAAATGAAAGGTTGGGCAGAAACCAAAGTAGTCACAAGATTCTGGATAATAGGCATTTTATTAGCTTTAATAAGTTTGAGCAGTTTTAAGATACTATGAGAAACTCCAGCAAATTAGTCGAAAAACTTGCGAACAAATACATTGCCGTTATAGGTGCTGGCCT
>QNCQ01000122.1 GCA_003645825.1 Fidelibacterota bacterium | reverse complement strand
TCCTCTAAAAATAAATTTACATAATTGGATAAATTTATTAATATTCTCACAATTTAGGGTTCTGTTCGAGAGGAGAAAAATGGGAAAGTTTAAAGTGTCGATATTGGGTGCAACTGGAATGGTAGGACAGGCTTTTGTACTGTTACTAAATGATCATCCTTATTTTGAGGTTAAGCATCTGGTAGCATCTGACAGGAGAGAGGGAAAGAAGTATCGGGACAGTACCAGATGGCTTCTCCCTGGTAAGATACCAGAAAATGTTGGAGAACTGGAATTGGAATCTATTGACAAATTTTTAGGGGAAAAGAAAAATACAGAGAATAAGATAGTCTTCAGCGCCCTGCCGTCAGATGTTGCCGCGGAAGTGGAGCCAGAGCTATCATCTGCAGGATATTTTGTGTTTTCGAATGCGAGCGCGATGAGATACCGTGAAGATGTTCCAATTCTCATCCCAGAGGCAAACGTTGATTCAATTTCCCTTATTGAAAAGCAGGGATTCCCCCAAGCTGGTTTTGTGGTCACAAATGCGAATTGCTCAACAACAGGGCTTGCAGTAGCTCTTGCTCCACTGCGTAAGTTTGGAATAGAACAGGTTTTTGTTTCCACCTACCAGTCCATATCGGGGGCAGGTTATCCAGGGATAGCTTCTCTTGATATATTAGGCAATGTTCTTCCTTACATTGAAGGAGAGGAAAAGAAAATACAAGTAGAGTTAAAAAAGATTCTGGGAGTATCTGCCGAGGTGTATCCTTACTGCTTCCGTGTACCTGTGGATTTTGGGCATCTGGAGACTATCTGGGTCAAATTTGAGAAGCAGGTGAATGAAAGTGATATAAGAGAAGCCTGGGAAGAATTGTCAGGGGAAAGTTTTGGAATTCCAACAATGCCTAAGAAACCAATAGTGTATCTTGAAGATAGTTTTAACCCCCAGCCCAGGCTTGCATTTGCTGGAGACATTCCCGGAATGGTTGTGTTTACTGGAAGGTTAAGAAAAGAAAATAACATGATAGGCTTCGTTTTACTGGTGAATAATATAATAAAAGGTGCAGCAGGAGGCTCTGTCCAGAACGCTGAGGTATTTGTTAAAAAGTATGGGAGGGTACTCGGTTGGGAAAAATAGTTGTCAAATTTGGCGGTTCAAATTTCAAAAATAAAGAGGACGTTGCGAAGCTTCTAAAGATAATAGGTGCCTATGGTGAACCGATAGTAATTGTCGTATCTGCTTTTTACGGGATTACTGATTTTTTAATTTCATCGATTAATAGGGTTTCGAAAAGGGAAATGGATGCTGAGAACGTCCTGAGTAAGCTTTTTGAGGTTTCCAAGGGAGTTATAGATACGCTTATTGCAGAAGAGTCAATAAAAGACGAAATTTACGATAGACTTAGAGAAAGAATTAGTGAGCTAAAGAAGTATCTCATGGGAATTCATTATCTTGAGGAGATCCCCGATTTTGTTTATGATTCTGTGTTGAGTTATGGAGAACGGATATCTTCTCTTGTGTTTTCTGCTATCTTGAAGGAACATGGGTTTTCTTGTGAGGAAAAGCTACCAGAAGAAATAGGTCTTCTTACTGATGGAGAATTTGGCAACGCTACGGTTGACCTTGTGAAGTCCGAAAAGAATGTAAAGGAAAATTTAAGCGGGGAAACTATATATGTAATTCCTGGATTCTACGGAGTTTCCGAGGTAGGAAAAGTAACGCTACTGGGAAGAGGCGGCTCTGACTATTCTGCTTCTGCAATTGCTTACTGTATCAATGCGAAATGTCTGGATGTATGGAAAGATGTCCCGGGTTTTATGAGCGGAGATCCGAAGATCATAAAGAGTCCCATAACCATCTCCCGGTTGACTTACACTGAGGTTGCTGAGCTGTCTTATTTTGGTGCAAAGATTCTACACCAGAGGACGGTTGAGCCAGTAATGTTCAAAAAGATTCCTATAAGGGTTCTGGATATAAGTGGTTTTAAAGGGGAAATAAGACCTGTTACAATTATAGGGGACGAAGGATACGTCAAGAAAGCAGTGGTGAAAAGTGTTACATACACGCACGATGTTGGAGTTATTCAGTTGATAGGCCCCGGTGTTGGAATCAAACCAGGGATTTTAGCCAAGGTGACATCGGCTTTGAACAAATCAAAAATAAACATTAAATCTGTAATAACCTCACAAACCTGTATAGATATTTTATTTGATAAATCAGACCTCGAAGCAGCTTACAGAGTTTTAAAAGGACTCGATTTGCATGCTGTTGATGAAATTGCGGTGCTGGATAACATTTGTTTAATTGCTGCAGTTGGAGAGGGAATGCTGGAATACCCCGGAGTAGCTTCTAGAATTTTTAGTGCCGTGGCCAGAGAGGGGATTAACGTTCTTATTATTTCAACAGGGGCATCCAGTGTCGCCATCTATTTTGCTATTGACAAAAAGGACTATGAAAAAGCTGTCCCCGCTGTCCACAGAGAGTTTTTCGGAAAATAGTTACCAATAGAAAAAAATGGTTTAGTTTAGAGCGAGAGACGGGACTCGAACCCGCGACAACCACGTTGGCAACGTGGAGCTCTACCAACTGAGCTACTCTCGCTTTTCAAGAAATGCGTGATAAATTTAATCTATCATTCCTTTTAAAGCAATATGGAAGTAGGGGTTTTTGATACAAGGACACACACTTATCAATAATCTAGCATAAAGAAAGCAACGATAGTGTCAGATTAATTGCCTCCGATAAGAACCTCTTTTAAATCCCTTTCAATTTGCTCAATAACAACTTTCCCCAATTTCATGTTATACAGTTTTAACTATGTTTAATTATGCAATTCCGGAGCATTTACACAACTAAAAAAGTTGGCATCAATATTCTGTTTAAAAATCCCATTGAGGAATTTCCTTCACCTCCCAGTTTATACAAAATTCTGAACACTTTCCTTTTATCCCTCTTTCATATCCTATCCAGGCAAAGCACTGTTTCCCCTGAATTTAATATAACCGCATGTAGAACTTTCCACTCCGCCTCAATCTTCTAAAATATATTTCACGTACCCTCTCGTCTCCCCTGTAAAGGCACCATCTACATCACCGTTATCTTCCCGAACCCCCTTCTCCATCAATATCTCTTATGTCCTAATAAAAACCTCCGTGTTTTTTATCCCTATTTCGAATTTAGAAAACAAATAACTTATCACTGCCATACTTTCCAGGAGACGGCTTAAAAATAAGATTACTTTAATTTCCAGCAACGGGAAAATTTAATATATCGCTGCAAAGAAGTAATCAAGGGGATTCTTGGCAATCCCAAATTGCCGTATTTCATAATGAAGGTGAGGAGCAGTACTTCTGCCGGTGCAACCCACTTCCCCTATTACTTCACCACGCCGTACAACATCCCCTTCTTTAACATAAATTCTGGAAAGGTGAGCATATATTGTAGAGTACCCAAAACCATGATCAATCTTTATAACCTTGCCATAGGTCTTGCTGTACCTTGTTACCGTCACAACCCCGTCAGCTGTAGCATAAACCTTCGTCCCAATTGGGGCTGAAATATCAACACCATAGTGAAACTGCCTCTTACCGGTAAAAGGGTCAATCCTGTACCCGAAGCCATCTGTAATATACCCTCTCATTGTAGGTCTAAAAGTAGGAGTAGACCTTATCTGGCGTGACCTTAGCTGGAATGCTTTGTAAATATTCTCGTAACTAACCTTTTCAAGCTTTATCAACCTTCCAAGCCTATCTATGTCATGCACCAGCTCAGATACTTTCAGAGAATCAGGAAACAAAATATCCAGCTCTTTTACCTTATAATATCTCCTACCACCAATACCGAGTTTCCTGATGTCAAGATCAATCTGAGGTACATCCGCATAGGTTCTGAGAGCTTTATCCTTCTCCACAAGAGTGCTCAACTCTGACTCTAAGAGCCTCATTCGCTCCTTCAGCTCGTAAAACGTCCTGAGCAGTTTCTGATTGCTCTTCTTTATACTCTCAAGGCGGGCATAATACACAAATTCAGAAAGATAGTAAACACTCAGTCCTACAATCAGAAAAAAGCAAACAAAAGCTATAGAAAGAATCGTTATAACCCTTTTCCTCGAAAGAGTAAACGAGCTCAGTCCATTAGTCCTGTTCCAAACTACGATTAACTTATAATCCTTCTCCATTTATCCTCTTCTGCAAACATTCTGTTCATGTCATTTATTAATTAATAATAAAATCTTAAATTGTCAATAGAATTCTATTGCTTTATCCGCCGAAAAGTAAATATTGTCTAAAGTGAGCCGAATTATTAAATTTCGCCGATGTTTGAGGCGGTGTAGCTCAGCTGGTTAGAGCAGCGGAATCATAATCCGCGTGTCCGGGGTTCGAGTCCCTGCACCGCTACAATAGAAAGCCCCGTTGAGAGGGGCTTTTATTTTAGCTTTTCTTCAGCATCAAAATTGCGGTACGGAGATAACTCATCCAAAATATCACTATATTCGAGGTTATTCTCAATGAAGATCTCAGAAAGAATTTTCCCAAGCCCGGGACCAATCATAAATCCCTGCCCACACATACCCACGGCATGAAAGAGATTATCATAATTTACATCATACCCCACTACGGGCAGACCATCAGGCGTCATCGGATAGAGACCCCGCCATGTTCTTCTCACACGTATACTCCTCAGTCTCGGGAGAAGGTTTAACATCCTCTCAGTGACTTCGGGTAAAAACTGGGAAGTGCAATCAATATCCTTGCCCGGTATAACCGGATCAGGGGTCATACAAAAAACTATCTGTCCCTCAGCATTTTGATAAAAGTAATAGTTAGCAGAAGTTGGCCCCTTCCTCAAATCAACAACCATTGGGTAAAAAAACCTTTTTACCGGCTCAGTAATCCCACCCTCATGAGAATCCGGGTACACAGGCAGATCAATACCAAGAAGACCACCCATCTCTCTCGCTTCAGCACCAGCACAGTTAACCACAAAACCCACAGGATAATCTCCTTTATCAGTTAGAACAGCCCTTATTTTCCCTCCTTTTCTATCAAAGCCGGTAACTTTTTCTCGAAACCTGAATTCTACTCCATTCCTACAGCTCAGAAGATAATACGCATCAGCAGTCTTTAGTGGACTCGCATGTCCATCTTCAGGAGAGTATATACCCCCTCTCAACCCATCTGAGTTGATGCCCGGAACGAGTTCTCCTACATCTTTTGGCCCCACCCAGTCAATGTTCAGCCCACAACTTTTCTGAAAATCAAGAATACTCTTCAAATCTCTTTCTATCATTTCATCATAGACAGGAAAAAGATAACCACCCTGTATCCAGTCCACCTCTATGCCATGCTCATCCTTAAAATTGCTGATGATTCTGATAGACTCCTTACATATCTTTATCTTTGCATTATCTGAATGGGTTGCTCTTATTCCTCCTATTGCTGATCGATTCTGTCCTCTTCCAGGAGAAGCCAGCATATCGATAACAACTACGGCTACACCTTTTTTTGAAAGATAGTAACTTAACGGCAGTCCAATACTACCAGCACCTATTATGCAAAAATCATAGGTTTTCTTCATCTCTGTCTTTCTCATTCACTATTGCAAACATCGGTACCTCAACATTTAAAGGCCGATGTGTTTGCTGCTCGATATTCTCCCACTCCATACCAGCAATACGAAACACATGAGGTAAAAGAGTCGAACATGTTTTCCCGCCACACGCTCCCATCCCAACTCTTAAAACTTTCAGCTGGTTTGCATCTGTAACTTTTCTTGTCTTAAGGAATTCAAGAATTTCTCCCAGGGTAACCCCCTCACACCTGCAAACCACTGTCTCTTCTGGCACGTGTTCAAGACAAACTTCCTCATCAGGTTTTACCTCTTCATCCTTCTGAATTCTGATACCCGCTACTCTATCGGCATACTCAAGAGGAACTCTTACAGTAACTAGATGTGTCTTGAATCTTCTATTATACTTTATTCTCAAAACTTCAGCACTGTACAGAACTTCTCCATCCATATCTGTCACTTCAATATGATCGCCAACCTCGAAATCAGGAACAAACTCATGAGGTAAAATTACCTCTGCATTT
>QNCQ01000121.1 GCA_003645825.1 Fidelibacterota bacterium | reverse complement strand
TGACCACAAGCCCAGTACCGGTCCGCATCGCCGCGCTACACACAAGAGCTGCCGCTCCTGTCATACCCACAGAGCCCGCAAAAACCAAAACCTTTCCCTGCCTGTGCTTGTAGGTGTCTCCTGAAATAGGTGGAATTATATCGCGTACCTCGTAATCGTGCAGCAGATAAACCTTCTCCCTGAGTATTCCAAAAGCTTCTTCAGGATAACCTATATCAACGACCGTCAGTTCTCCCACACACTTTTTACCAGGATATAACAACAAACCCCGCTTTAAGAACCCCATGGTAACGGTAGCCTCTGATTTCACCGCTACATCCACAATCTCACCAGTGTCCCCATTTACTCCCGATGGTATATCAACAGAAATAACAGGCCTCCCGGAATCATTAATAATCCTCACAATGCTGAGCTGGGGCTCTTTCATCCCCCCCCTGAACCCTGTTCCAAAAATGGCATCAATTATAAGATCCGACTCAGAAATATCACGGACAATCTTTATGTCTTCTTTCTGCAAAACGTGACGAATATTTAATCTATATTCTTTGCATTTCTTGTAAAAATGTAAAGCATCACCCTTTATTCTTTCCACAGGTCCCAGAACCCATGTATAGACCACTGCACCCCAATCGTGCAAATTAAGCGCCGCAACAAACCCATCCCCACCATTATTACCAGTCCCACAAAAAACATCAACCCTACTGCCTGGAACATCTTTCAACATTTCTTTAGCCTTCAGTGCAACTGCTTTTCCAGCACGGCGCATGAGCTCCGTCCCGGATATTCCCATCTCTCCTACTACATGATTGTCAACCCTTCTGGCCTCCTCATTGCTCAAAATATATTCTCTCATATCGCCACCATCGCCATTGCCACTGCATACCCATTTTTTTCATGAGAAATGGACACTTCTATGCAATAATCCTTACATATCTCTTTCAAAGCTCCATGGAGCTCTATGCACGGTATTCCATCTATCCCATTTTTTACCTCTACATTTCTCATAAGCACCATTAATGTCGGATTAAGTGAAAGTAAGGCTTTCTTTACAGCTTCTTTCGCTGCGAACTTTCCCGCAAAGTGCTGACAGGGATACGCTTTCGAGTTGCAGTAATCTATTTCTGCAGAAGTAAAATTCTTCTCCAGAAAACGCCTTCCATATTTCTCTATCATATTCTCAATTCTATCAATCTTAACTATATCAACACCAACTTTAATCATATTTTGTTTTCTTTCCTTACTATATCAATAATTTCCTCAACAGAATCTATCTCATAATCAGCTCCAGAATATTTTGTGTCAAATGTGTCACCATATCTTGCAAAAACAGTTTTCATTCCTACCGTCCTCGCCCCAACAAGATCTCTTTCTACCCAATCTCCCACCATAATAGCCTCTTCTGGAGCTATCTCAAGCTTTTCCAGCGCTAACTGAAACGGTTTAGGATGAGGTTTCCTCTCATTAGTATCCTCAAAAGCCACAACAACATCAAAATAATTCTGCAAATTCGTTGCACAAATTCTCAACCACGCCTCTCTCTTGGGAGCATCAGAGACAACGGCAAGTTTTAACCTCATTTTTATTAGCTTTATCATAGTGGAATGCACATAAGGATATGTCTGCAAATTACCCTCTTTGGCTTTTCTGTAAGCTACCACTGCCGATGCAAGAATTTTATAATCTATTCTCCCCAGCTCCTCCTTTAAATAATCATCAAAAACATACTGGTACTCAATACCCTTCTCATTGTAAACTTTATTTATTCCTCTTCTGATATCCTCGCTGGATTTTTTCAGGCCAGCATCACGCATTGCTTCAATAGCAGCATTTACACTGGCCTCTTTCATCTTCATAAAATCTATCAGGGTATTATCCAGATCAAAAATTACAGCTTTTATCATTATATTAATTTAACAATCTTGATCAATTTTATTACAACAAAACCTAAAAAAGGGGCCTTTAAAAGCCCCCTAAAGATTTATTTTAAAGGTATTTAGAAACATTCACTGTGTCCTTTTCAGTTCATACTCAGCATACTTTCTATATCGTGGATCCTTTGCGGCCATTTGGAAAGCCTGTCTCGCCGCAGCCTTATTTCCTAAGGCTCTTTCTGCTATCCCGAGCTCCAGATATGCAAGTGCCCAGGCAGGCTTTATTTTCAAGGCTTTCTTTGCTGCATTCTTGGCTTTTTGAGGCATCCCCTGGTCATTATATGCCTGCGCCAGTCTCAGCCAGCTCTTATAATCTCTGGGATCCAGCTCTACAGCTTTCATTAAATACTGTATAGATTCTTTATATTTCTTTTGCTCATTCAGTATAGCGCCTATATTCTCATATATATTTGCCTTGTCTTTCTCATATTTCAGTGCCTCTTTAAAATATCTAAGAGCCTCATCGAGTTTCCGTAATTTATAATATGCTATACCAAGATTTTCCATCGCGTCGACGTAATCAGATTTAATCTCCAGAGCCTTCTGATATACCTCTATTGCTTTTTGATACTCTCCTTTGTAAAAATACGCTTTTCCCTTTACCAGGTAGGCTTTATGGTACTCAGGGTTCAACTGCAAACTCTTATCAATATATTCAAAAACCTTATCGTAATCTTTTATTTTTAAATAAACCACTGCTGAAAGATAATAAGCAAGCGGCTCCTCAGGGTTCAAATCTATAGCATCATGAAACTTTTTTAGAGCTCCGGTATAATCTCTCCTGCTAAAAATCTGATTTCCTTCGTACAAAAGCTGCTTTACAAAAGCTTCATATTTCTTCTTATATTTTCCCTCTTCGGGTTCCATCTCTATAGCTTTTGAAAAATATTCTCTCGCTTTCTTATAGTTCCCGAGTCTAACATAAACCATCCCGAGCAAATAATAAGAATCTGCAAAGTTAGGATTCATTTGGACTGCTTCAAAATACACCTTCTCAGCTTCAGTATACTTTGCATCGTTATACAACCTCTGAGCTTCAGCCAGCTTGGATATAAAATTCGACATACGCTCCCTCTCAGTACGATATTCCTGATTAGCTGGCTCGAGGGCAATAGCTTTGTCCACATATTTCTTTGCACTATCAAGCTCACCTAATGAAAAATATATCTTACCCAACAAAAAGTTAGCCGCTGCGTAATCCGGCTGCTCCTTTACAAGTGGACGGCAAATCTCAAGAGCTCTTTCCACATTTCCGGCTTTAAGCGAATCATAAGCCTCTACCAGAGGGTCCTGAGCAACGATTACAACACACAAAACAACTGACAAAACACTCAGTTTCAATAGCTTCATACTAATAACCCCTTTTTGTTTCCCTTACAAAATTGTGCCGAAGGCGGGACTCGAACCCGCACGGGTTTCCCCACACGCCCCTCAAACGTGCGTGTCTACCAGTTCCACCACTTCGGCATCCCTCATCCAAGAAAAACATTACTTCTTTTCACCGCCCTGCACCGGAGCACTTCCCTCGGGCAAACTGCCAGCGGGAACCGGCAAATTTGCACTTGGGATAGCTCCCTTTTCCGCCTGTTTTTTAATAACGCTTTCCGGCTGCCCTTTTGGCGCTGACATAAGCGCTATCAACACTGTTACAAAAAAGAATGCTACTGTGAGTCCAGTTGTAACCTTCGAAAGAAATGTTGCTGCACCCCGGCCACCGAAAAGAGCACTCGAACCAACTCCCCCAAAGGTACCGGAAAGTCCACCTCCCTTACTCGCCTGCATCAAAATAGCAATAACAAGCAGTATACAAATCAACACATGTATGATAATAAAAAAAGTGTACATTTCAAGCCTCACACTAACATATTATTCACAATCTTGATAATTTCCAAAAAAGAAACAACTTTCAAACTAGCACCACCAACCAAAAAACCATCTACTCCATTCTTCTCAAAAAGTTCCTTACAATTTCCAGGCTTTACGCTACCTCCATAAAGAATGGTAAAATTCTCTGCTACACCTCCGTTATACTTCTTTTCCAGCAAACCTCTAACAAAATCATGAGCCTCGCAAGCCTGCTCTGGGGTAGCATTTACTCCCGTCCCAATAGCCCAGACAGGCTCATAGGCAATCACACAATCTTCTATCATATCTTCTTGAACATACTCAAAAGCTTTATAAAATTGCCTCTCGATTACCTGCTCGGTCTTTCCCGCCTCTCGCTCATCAAGTTTCTCTCCTATACACACAACAGGCTTCAAACCTGACTCAAGAGCACTTTTTACCTTTCTCCCAATCACTTCATCAGACTCACCAAAAATATGTCGCCTCTCCGAGTGCCCAACTATAACATATTCCCCACCACACGACTTTATCATATCTGCAGATATCTCACCAGTAAAAGCCCCCGCTTTCTCAAAGTACATGTTTTGAGCACCAAAACCGATCCTACTCTTATCAACAATTCTTCCTATGGAATAAAGAGATGTAAAAGGTGGGAAAACAAGAACCTGGAGCTTCAAATCAAACCCAAGCCCTTCCTGCAATTCCTTTACAAATTCCACCGACTCAGATACAGTTTTGTTCATTTTCCAGTTACCAGCAACAATTACCTGCCTCATTTCCTATTCCTTCTCAGATAATAATTTAATTGGGATCATCTCTGTCCCGGAAAGCAGCTCCAGAGATGCTCCTCCACCAGTTGAAACGTGAGTAAATTTCTCACTCAGACCAAATTTTTTCACTGCAGCAGCTGTATCACCACCACCCAGAATCGTAACAGCACCCTTTTCAGTAACCTCCACAAGCTTCTTGGCAACCGACTCTGTTCCTACAGAAAACTTGGATACTTCAAAAACCCCAAGAGGGCCATTCCATAAAATTGTCTTGCTCTTTTCTATTATCTCAGTAAAGAGAGCTACTGTTTCCGAACCAATATCCACTCCCTGCTTATCCGTGGGTATGCTATCAACTTTAACCAGCGCGCTATCAGCATCCTCCGAAATTTCGGACGTAACAACAACATCAACAGGCAAAATCAGCTCACACCCGGCTTCCTTCGCCTTCTCCATTGCTCTCTTCGCAAGCTCAATTTTGTCCTCTTCAAGCAAGGACCTCCCCACTTCTAAACCCTTCGCCTTCAGGAATGTGTAACTCATCCCACCGCCAATAAGCAGATACTTAACCTTACCAATCAACCTCTCAATTATCTCTATCTTACCAGATACCTTTGCACCACCCAGTATCGCAGTATAGGGTTGTTCCGGATTCTCCAGATAATCCTTTAGATACTTCAATTCCTTTTCAAGTAAATAACCAGCGGCTCTCACCTTAATGTACTGAGCTATACCTGCTGTAGAAGCATGAGCTCTGTGCGCCGTAGCAAAAGCGTCATTTACGTAAATATCCCCGAGTTCAGCCAGTTTCTTCGCAAAATCCGGATCATTTTTTTCTTCTTCCTTATAAAATCTCACATTCTCAAGCAATAAGATTTCGCCATCATTTAACTTATTAACAGATTGCTTAACACTTTCACCTATACAATCATCAATGAAATACACCTTAACTTCCGGAAGAAGCTCTTGCAATCTTTTCGCAACCGGCTTCAAACTCAACTCGGGTTTTCTCTGCCCCTTCGGCCTTCCAAGATGCGACATCAATATTACCTTTCCACCATCCTCAACCAGCTTCTTAATTGTTGGCAATGCAGCCCTTATCCTAAAGTCATCTGTTATGTTTTGGTTTTCATCCAATGGAACATTAAAATCAACTCTAACCAGAACCCTTTTGCCTTTTACTCTCAAATCATCAACAGTCAACCTCGCCATGACACACCTCAATTTTAGCCCATAATTTTAATGAGTATCGAGAACATATACAAGTAAAAATAGTCCTCGAGGTGTCTGATTCAGAAACATGGTATACACCTTGGGAAGACATTTTACAATAATCTGAGCTGAAAAGATCAAGTATTACAGGTTTAAATTTAATGAGTTTGTTATAATCAATTTTGCTTTTATCACCTGCTTCATAGGCTATTTTTAGTGGAGTAACACCACCTTTATATCTGTTAATCCTGAGTGTGTTAAAGTAAACCATATATGTATAGCATTTAGACAAAAGATCAACTCTATCTTTATAATCCTCAATATCAAAGAACT
>QNCQ01000120.1 GCA_003645825.1 Fidelibacterota bacterium | reverse complement strand
AGATATGGAAGATATTCCAGAAAGTATTCTTGATAGATATTGCAATAATGACAGGACATTGTTTCTTGTCACAGCCTATCCATCAGGTGATATTTACAATGGTGATTTTATGAAAAGATTTGTCAGTGACCTTAATTCAATAAGCGAAAGATATACTGGAATGGCACCGTTGAGTTATTCATTTATGGTAATAATGGGTAGAGAAGGAAGAAATGCAATTTTTTATACATTGATTGCAGTATTTGTGCTTTTATGGATTGACTTTGGTAGTCCATTTATATCCCTGATGGCGATGATTCCATTGGGTATGGGGTTTTTCTGGATGGTAGGTTTTATGAATCTGGTCGGTATGAAACTAAATATGATGAACGTAATTGGTTTGCCATTAATTATAGGTATTGGTATAGACGATGGCGTTCATATCATACATCGCTGGCAAACTGAGGGCAGAGGTAAAATAAAAGAAGTATTTTCAAGTACAGGTAAAGGAATACTCCTAACATCCCTTACAACTATGTTGGCTTTTGGATCAATGGTATTCTCAGTTTTCCCCGCATGGGGTATGTTTGGAATGGCATTATTTATCGGCGTTGGAATGTGCTTTATTACAACGGTTCTGGTCATCCCTGGTTTTATAGGTTTGATTGAAAAAATAAAAAATCAGTAAATTTTATAATTTCTTATTGAAATTGAATTTGTTATTTGAAGATGAAAAATAACAGAAGGATTGCAAGGGAAATGAAGATCAATTACTATGCTAATCAGGTTTATCAGCTATCGTATACCAAACCAATATTGAAAACACTTGGGGGAACAGTAATAGTAAAACAGTGGGGGAAAATATTAAAATTCAAAAGGTATCTTAAAAAGATTAAGTATGTATCCAACGTTGGAGAAATTCCTAAAATAAAGGTAATTAGTATGGATCCTCATAATCTGAAGAACGTCAGCGGCATATTACTGTCAAATTCCAACGCAAACCTTGTATGCGATAGAACAAAATGCAAGAAGATTTTTATTGGACACGGGAATGGAGACAAGAAATATGGGGGTAATCCAAAATGCCTCTTAGATTATGATTATCATTTCATAGCTGGTCCGAAGCAAATCTATAAGATGGTAGATGTTGGGATAAACATCCCCGAAGAGAAACTTTTGAAGACAGGAAATTTAAGATTTGATGAATATTATGAACTCGTTGAAAAACGAGATCTCCTATTGGATATATATGGAATAGAGGATAAAACAAGAAAAAATGTTCTGTATGCTCCAACCTGGAAGTGGGGAAATGGTACTTTAAGGAGGTATGGAAAACTCTTTTGTAAAATGTTGTCAAATGAATTTAATCTTATAATTCGCCCTCATTACTACGACAGACGTTATGTAAAGCAATTGAAATCATGGTTAAGACTAAACAAAATCAAGCATGTTTATTTTTCCGATGTATCAAATATTTTCATAAGAGACGTTATGCATGATTTTGTTATTTCAGATATTCTTATAAGTGATACATCTTCCATTATGTATGAATACCTGATAACAAGAAAGCCTATTATAATTTCTGAAACCGAACACGAAGATTTACACAATATGCCGGAAGAAATGTATCTACCGGCGCATGTAGATCATTTTAGGGAAGGCATGAACATAGTGGAATTAGTCAAAAAAAATATTGAGGGCAGAAATAATTATGAAAAATATAATACATTGTTATTCAATTGCTTTTACTTTAATGATGGTAAATCAACTGAAAGAGCTTTGATGTACCTTGATGAAATTTACATGGGGGTGAATCCGGAGTAATAGACCGGTGTCTTCCTTTTTTCCCTGTATCTACCAGAAACTATTTTCCTGCTTTTCTGTTTTTCTATCAGTAGGCTTCTACTGGGTGATCATAGTAAGTTATCTGCTGTTAACACAACGAATTCTTATAGAGTACGTAGAACCGGTTATTATTGACTAATTCTAAAGTTTTGGTTAAAATTCAAAAGATGGTTAAGCTCGGGGTAAAGGATGAAGCTAAAATTGATCTTCTGCTTAATTATTTGTGCAAATATTATTTTATATCCTCAATCTGTTGATTCACTTGGAAGAAATGATTCCATTGAGAGAATTTTTCAAAGCGGTGCTATAGACAGTATGGTTGATACCGTAATGGGAAAGCAGGAGTACAAATTTCAAAAATCTATAGAGGAACAAGCAGAGGGCGATTACAGCGCTTTAAGGCAATTTTTAATTGACTCTTTGATGTTTGTATATCAGGAAAGAATGCAAAATGTTATTGATTCACTTCTTACGATTTTTGAAGACACATTAATGGAATATCGTGGGGATAGAGAGTATTACCATCATAAACTTGATTCTCTTTATCAGGCCTCTCATCAGCGAATTTTAACTTTGGAAGACAGTATAAAGCACCTGGTGACAAAAGCCACAGGGATGTATGATCAAGAGCTTGAGGCAAAGTTTTTTAATTTTTTAAAGCAGATTCGGTCTTTGAAGTTTGAAAGCGGTGGGCTTATAGGTAAATTTTTGAAGAGGGATAAAGATGACGACTATAGTTACAAAATTGAATTAATGAATGAATATCTAAATATGTACCTTCTAGATGCCCGCGCAGATTATGTGCTCAAGTATATGATAGATCTGGATAAGGAGAATTCTAAGTGGGAAAACATAGGGTTACACCTTGTAAAGTTTCTTTTCCTCTTTACAGATTCACCTCTATATAATGAAGTTAAGCAGGAATGCGGGAAGTTGTTCGAAAGGGAGAGATATTTTAGATCATTCTACAGAGACTACCTCGAGCTTGTAACCTCGATAATCCCTTACAAGGAACAGCAATTAAGATACTACAATTTTGTTCTATCATTAGAGCATTTCCCTGATGAGAATGTAAGAAAGCATTTTCCAGAAGAAGTAGCGAACTTTCTCAGGCTCTATCCGCGATCTGGATATTGCAGCGAGCTTTTAAAACGCCTTGCGGAATGGTACGAGGAAGGAGAGGAATATGAGAAAGCTGTTATTACATACAAGAGGTTAGCCACAGTTTATTCTTCTTTTTCAGAATATGTGCCTTATGCTATCTATCGAATAGGGTGTATATATGAAGAGAGGTTTTCCAACCCAGAGCTGGCTATAAAGCATTACGATAGTTTAAAGGTGAGTTTTCCCAGGGATACCATGGTTGATGATGCAATTTACAGAAAAGCCGAGTTGCTTGCATCCGAACTGAGGGATTATCTTGGAGCATGTTCGGAGCTGGAGAGCATTCCGAAGCTGTTTCCAGACTCGCCAATTGCTGCTCGTGCATTGTTAAGAGCCGGGGGCATCTATTACGATATTCTGAATGCCACTGACAAATCTATTGAATGTTATGAGAAAATAGTTTCCTCATATCCACTAAGTTCAGAAGCTCCTCAAGCTCTATTTGATTGTGGTAAAATATTTGAGGCTAAAGGCGAATACAATAAAGCCATCAAAAAGTACCGGACTCTTTATACTGATTACAAGGCATCTGATCTGGCTCCAGAAGCTATGGTAAGGACGGCCAGAATTTATGAAGAGAAGTTAAATGACATCGATAAAGCTATAGAGATTTATTCTGTGATACTTTCTACCTTTCCTGAAACAAAAGAAGCCTCTCTTGCTACGAGAAAGATAAAGCAGTTGCAGCAGAAGAAAGAATAATTTACATAAGATAGCTCAGAGCGGAAACCATTCTCTTTATTAGTTTGTAATTTTCTTTCATCCACCTGCCAGGACTGTGAAAGGGCGATGGGATTTCCCAGTCCGGTTCAACAATATCTGTCAGACCGAGAACTACTCTGTTAGAACAATTGTGGATTTTATCGAAATAGGCAAGACTTTGAGAAAAAGAAATGTTATAATCATTCACAGAGTGTAAAAGCAGAATGGGAATTTCAGGTTGTGTACACTCTGGGGGGTTGAAAAAAGAAAGTTCTTCTTTAATTTTTTGTTTTGCAGGTTCGAAATAGTTATAGTAAACAGAATCTTCACGGTTGTAGAAGGCAAGAAATAGTACCTGATCTTCGCGGGATAGGTGTCTAAACCTGGTGATTCCACGGAGGTAATCTCTTGCCAGAAAACGAGTTATAACATATTGAAGGTCTTCGGTAAGGTCAATACCCATGATCCTGTGGAAATTTTTCAGGAAAAATAATGAGTTTTTTTTCTGAGCTAGTATGAATTCTTCTGTTCTTTGGTGGATAGGGAAATTGCCGGTGAATATGTCCTTAAAATGCTTATACAAGTCCGAGTAAGCTCCTACTGAAAGCAAAAACTGTATGCCGGCGAGGGAATCGTTGCCCCCGGAGACAATTTTCAATGCTATTCCTCCGCAGTATCCAAATGATATAACACCACCAGATTTTCTATCACTGATGTTTCTGGTAGAAAAGAGGTATAAAACTCTTTTTATGTCCTGTACAAGTTCCCTATCAAAAGAGAAAGAGTAAAACCGGAACAATTTGGGAATATAAACATCGTATCCTTCAAATGCCAGAGCTCTTCCCAATCTCACAATTCCCGGGTTGTTCTCTGCATATAGACTGAAGCCAGGAAGGAGAAGTATCCTCGAGCTATGTTTGTAGTTTTTCTTCGATATACGGATGTATTCCTGATGACCGATGGTTCTATCCTGCAAAGCGACTCTTTCCTTTATAAGCCTGGAGCTAATTGTGCCGGATTGAATGTTCTTCCGGGAAAGCAGAATAATGCTGGTTGCTCTCTTAAAAAGAGTGAAGAGTTGATAATAGTTTTTTATATTATCGGTTGTTCTGAGTCTAAAATGAGAAATCATAGCTGAATTTATCAAAATTGGAGCTAAACTTAAAGGATAATGGAAAATTTTCTTTCTATAAATCAAAAAAAGAAAGTAAAAAAACTTACAAGAAAGAAATACAGGAGAATCTACAATAGATTTGTTGCAGAAGGGATAAAGGTAGTGTTTGAAGCGCTAAAATCATCATGGGATATAGAATTTGTGTGTATTTCGGACGAAGTAAAACATAAAGAGGAAATAGAAAAAATAATTGAACTTGCGGACAAGAGAGGGGTTCAGGTCTTATATTCTACAAGCAGAGATTTTAAATATATGTCTGAGACGGAAACTCCCGAGGGAATTCTTGCTGTTTGCAAAATTTGTGACTATAAAGGCATGGGTAAAGGAAAGCTTCCCTTAATATACCTCGATAGGATCGGTGATCCCGGCAATTTGGGAACAATAATAAGAACTGCTGCGTGGTTTGGGATTGATTTCGTAGCTACCTCCCCTGAGACGGTGGATATGTTTAATCCAAAAGTTGTGAGAAGCTCTATGGGTGCATTTTTCAGGATGAGGTTCAGGCAAAATGTTCGATTCGAGGAAATCTACAGGGAATTTTCCGGACTTAATCCTGCGGTTTTGATATCGGATGTTAGAGGGAATGACCTACGGAGTGTGAAACTGGAGGATGAAAACTTTATAGTCATTTTTGGCAGTGAATCGCACGGTATCAACCGGGAGCTATTTAAGTATGCTTCTCAGCGAATAACAATCCCAGGTTGCGGAGCGAGTGATTCGCTAAATGTTGGGGTAGCCTGCGGTATAGTCCTTTATGAACTTTGGGAAAAAATGACAGGTGTGGAGTAAAGCAAAAATGGAGAAGAGGGATGTCATTCCTGGTTTTAGATTAGCAATGTTCTTGGTAATCACCGGTGTGCTTTCTGGAATGCTTGTAGCTGGAGTGCTGATTGCTCTTTTTATAAAAGACTTTAATTCTGATTACACTAATAGACTGAGCCTTTTTGTTGGAGAGATTTTCATTCCCTTGCCTGTAATAGTATGGGCTCTCGTAAAAAAGGTTGATACAGGAAAACTCTTTAGATTCAATCTAAGGAACATTCGCCCCAGACACATCTTTTACACCGTTGTTCTTGGAGCGGGAATTTCGATTTTGACCGATGAAGTCGATAGGTTGATACAAAAGATTTTTTCCTATCCACTGAAGTTTTCCTACCTTGAAGAGTTCATGAAGATACAGGATTTATTTACAGCGGTTTATATAGTAGTTTTGATTCTGATAATAGCGCCCCTGATAGAGGAGATGGTTTTCAGAGGATTCCTGTTGAGGGTTTTTGAGTATAGGATAGGAGATGTGACGAAGGCTATT